>SKTL01000268.1 GCA_007122555.1 Thermomicrobiaceae bacterium
AACCCCAGTTGCTGGGTGGCTTCCTGCTCCAGATTGTGCGCCTCGTCAACAACCAGGTGGCGATAGGGCGGCAACACTGAGTTCTCCGCCAGCATGTCGGACAACAACAGCGAGTGATTGACCACGATTACGTGCGCGCTCTCGGCAGCATGACGAGCCCGGAACAGGAAACACTGGTTTCGACGCTGAAAGACACAGCGGCCTGGCAGACAGGCTCCCACTTCCTCCGCCAGACGGCTCCAGTGCGGCTGTTCATCCGGCGACATGTGCAGCTCCGCGCGATCGCCCGTTTCCGTCTGCTGAATCCAGGTCAACACTTTGGAATGCAGCGACGCCTCGGCGGGATCCTGAATCTGATCCCGTTGCGCGAGGAACCAGCGCCGAAGGCAGAGGTAGTTCGTCCGCCCCTTCAGCACTGTCGGCTGGAAATCAGCAACAGCGCGCAGATCTGGTTCCTGCTCAGCCATCTGCACGAGCGCCCGTTTCAGATCCGGCAGATCCTTGCGATACAGCTGATCCTGCAGCGCGATCGTATCGGTCGAGACGACCACCGGTTCGCCGGTCTCCACCGCGTGCATGATCGCTGGCAGCAGATAGGCCAGCGACTTGCCCGTTCCCGTTCCGGCTTCGACCAGCAAGTGTTCACCCTGATTGAACGAACGGGCAACGGCCTTCATCATCGAGACTTGCTCGTCGCGTTTCTCAAAGCCCGGAAATGCGAGAGAGAGCAGTCCGCCGTCGTCAGTCCATGATTCCAGTCGCCGGAGATCGATGTTCGCGCCGGCGCCCGTTGGCTCGAGCTTCGGTGGACGGTCACGCTGCATCAGAAAGACCGCTTCGGGACCGCGATTATCGCCGATTCCGCTCGCCTGAGCCAGCGCGTGAGCAAGAGGTCCGAGACCGGCCGACACGTCGGCTTCCCGGACGAGATCACGGCGAACCTGAGAGAACAGTCGGGAGAGCGGAGAGCGCGATACGTTCGCCAGCGCCGCCAGTCGATCCAGCGTTCCGGGATCATACTCGGACAGAAGCCCGACAAGCGCACGAAAAACCTCGACGGTCGTCTCAACATCCGCCATCGCCCGGTGACTCGACGCAACGTCAACCTTCAATCGCGCCGCGATTGTGGCCAGGTTATAGGCGGGCAGCTCCGGCATGAGGATCGTCGCCAGTTCGAACGTGTCATACCGGGGGTTACGCAGCCGCAGGCCGGAGCCGGCCAGCATTTCGACATCGAACTGCGGGGACTGACCGACGATCGGATGCTTGCCAACAAATTCCTGCAGGGACGGCGCAACGTCCTGAAAACGCGGCGCGGACTGTACATCCTTATTCGAAATACCGGTCAGGGTTGTGATGTTGAACGGAACCTGTCCGCGAGGTCGTACGAGTGACTGCCACTGATCAATAATCCGGTCTGCATTGAACTTCAGCGCGGCAATCTCGATGATTTCATCCCTCGATGGGTCCATTCCGGTTGCTTCGACATCGAGGGCAACGTAGGTTGCGGTCAAAAGGGGCCATCCCTGCCAGGAATTTCTGTCGGTTGTCGTGCTACGAACCTGATTCTACCTGTTACGACCGATACGGGTAGGCCATGATCAGCTTCATCAACTGGGCGATTCCGCTTGCGATCGGTTCGATCTGAATCGTCTCTTCCATCCGGTGAGCGCCCTCGCCGCGCGTGACGCCAACGCAGACTGACGGGATCCCTTTGGAAATCGGTACATTCGCGTCGGTGCTCGAGGCATCCGTGTACGGATCCATCCCGAGATCCCGCAGAATCTCAAGACCAGTCTGCACGATCGGCGCGTCATCGGGAGTCTTGCCTGCAGGGCGCTCGCCGAGCACCTCGATGGTCGTGCTGATCTGTCCTTCGCTCTTCGAGTTAATGATCTGCTCAACATTACCGGCGAGGGAATTCAGCGACGCCACGTCGACAGACCGCATATCAATAATTGCGCTTGCCACCGGGGCGATCGTGTTAACTGAGACGCCGCCATCGATTACACCGACGTTGTAGGTCGTCTTCGGTTCAGTCGGGACCGACAGGGAATCAATCTCGTGAATAATGTGACCGAGCGCGTGGATTGCGCTCGGCTGGCCGAACGCACCCCAGCTGTGACCTCCCGGCCCGGTGACGGTCACTTTGATTCGCTTTGAACCGACCGCTCCGCTGGTTACCCGTCCGAGGCTGTGCCCCTCGACCGCAATGACCGCTCCGAGCTCGGACTCGAACTGCTCTACGGCGGCCCATGCCCCACGAAGATTCCCCAGTCCTTCCTCCCCGACGTTCGCGACCAGCAGGAGATCCCCGGCCGTTTTCAGCTCCAGCTCGTCAAGCATGCGGGCGATAGCAAGAAGCGCCGCCACTCCGAGGCTGTTGTCCCCGATTGCCGGGCCGGTCATTGACCCGTTCTTCCGTTCAACAGTGATCTCCGTGCCCTCGGGGAAAACCGTATCAGTGTGGCCAAGGAGCATGATCGCCGGTTCGCCGCCTTCGCCAGTGCGACGAACAATGACGTTGCCAATCTCGTCGATCCACGGTTCATAACCAAGCTCCCGAAAGAGTCCGGCGACATACTCGGCGCGCTCAGATTCCAGATATGGCGGAGCCGGCACCAGGCAGATCCGCTCGGCGTCATCAGCAATCTGGTCCCGCAACGCTTCGGCCTTGTCGAGATAACGCGCCAGGTCCTCCGGAAGCGTCGACATGTGTTGTCCTTTCCATACATCCATTGTGGTTCTTCTATCTACTGAAATGCTCCAGTGGATAGACCACCATCACTGCGGTCAATCCGCCGGTATCATATGACAATCGTGTGTCACGGTCTACTCGCGATTCACTGACCGGGCGCCCGATGTTGACACGACTCGCGACCGGTCGTAGATTTACGGTACAGATAGCGTCTGTCCGCGCGACGGTTATTCAGGCGTCATACATCGACGCCAGTCCAGAGGAAAAGGGGGACAATCGGAGTGGTTTCCAGCTATCGCGGGTACCGCGCGCCACAGGGCATGCTGTCCTGGGCGTTACATCGCCTCACCGGACTCGGTGTTCTGCTGTTCCTCTTCCTTCACATCATCGATATTTTTCTGGTTGGCTACGGTCCGGAATTGTTCGATGATTTGCTCTTCATCTACCACCATCCGGCATTTGTTGTAGGCCAGATCGCGTTGATTGCCTCCGTCTACTACCACGCGGCGAACGGCATACGCATCATCCTGGTTGATTTCTGGTCAAATGGATATAAGTACGAGCGCCAGCTGTTCTACGGTGCGATGACCGTATTCTTCATCGCCTTCATTCCCACCGCGACCATTATGATCATGGCGTTGCTTGATGAGCTGTAGAGAGAACCAGTTGGGGAGCGAGCACGCGATCGGAGAGGGTCCGAACAATGTCGTCTAACCGGGTCGGCCGAGAGAAGCCAATCGGAAGTAATTTTGAACTCTATTCCTGGTACTTCTTCAGGATCAGCGGTGTTCTCCTGGTCTTTCTCGCGGTCATTCATGTGTTAATTATGCACGTCTTCAATACGGCCTTCGATATTGACTACGATTTCGTTGCTGCACGCTGGGAATCGCCGTTCTGGCGAATGTTCGACTGGCTGTTGCTGATTATGGCGCTGACGCACGGCCTGAACGGAGCCAGAATCGCCGTTGACGACTACGTGAAATCCGCCGGTTGGCGGGTTGTCGGGTATTCGGCGATTCTCATCGCGCTACTCGTCTTCGGTGTTATGGGTACGCTCGCCATCGTCACATTCGAACCGTAGTACACACCGGCACTGACAAGGAGCAACGCTAATGTATCATCGTTTTGACGCAATCATCGTGGGCGCCGGAGGCGCCGGCCTCATGGCCGCGGCTCAGTTCGCCAGCGAGGGCGATGTCGCCGTCGTCAGCAAGCTCTACCCTACCCGTTCACACACCGGCGCCGCGCAGGGCGGTATCAGCGCTGCGCTTGGCAACCTCGAGGAAGACCACTGGATCTGGCACATGTTCGACACCGTCAAGGGCGGTGACTACCTCGTCGACCAGGATGCGGCAGAGGTCCTCTCTCGTGAGGCTATCGACGCAGTCTACGAACTCGAGCATATGGGCCTTCCCTTCAACCGCACGCCAGATGGAAAGATTGACCAGCGTCGCTTCGGTGGCCACACCCGAAACTATGGCGAATCCGCCGTGCGTCGGGCCTGCTACGCGGCCGATCGCACCGGTCACATGATTCTCCAGACCCTTTACCAGCAGGGCATCAAGAACCAGGTTCGCTACTTCAACGAAGTTATGATGGTGGACCTGCTGATGACCGAGGATGGCGTCTGCAACGGCATTGTCGGGCTCGACATTCAGAGCGGCGAGATTCACATTTTCCACGCCAAGGCAGTGCTCCTGGCGACCGGCGGATTCGGCCGGGTGTTCAAGGTCACCAGCAACGCGCTGGCGCTAACCGGCGACGCCTGCGCTATTCTCTTCCGTCGAGGGCTTCCGCTGGAAGACATGGAATTCTTCCAGTTCCACCCCACCGGAATTAACAAGCTTGGCATCCTGCTCTCCGAGGCATGTCGCGGCGAGGGCGGCATTCTCCGGAACGGCAAGGGCGAGCGCTTCATGGAACGTTACGCGCCTAACCTCCTCGATCTGGCTCCGCGCGACATGATCAGCCGAAGCATTCATCAGGAGATTCGCGCAGGAAACGGGGTCGATGGCCAGGACTATCTGCACCTTGATCTGACGCACCTGCCCGAAGAAGTCATCGAAGAGAAACTGCCGGACATCACTGATTTTGTGCGCACCTACATGGGACTCAATCCGGTCACCGACCTGGTGCCGATCCAACCGACAGCGCACTACGCGATGGGCGGCATTCCAACCGATGTCGAAGGTCGCGTGACGATCGATCAGGACAACACCGTGGTTCCCGGGCTGTACGCTGCGGGTGAAGTCGCCTGTGTAAGCGTCCACGGAGCCAACCGGCTGGGAACCAACTCGCTTGTCGACCTGGTTGTGTTCGGCCGACGCGCCGGCAAACATATGCTCGACTTCATGAAACAGAACGATCACCAGCCGCTCGATCCGGAGCCGGACTATCGCGCCCGGGCTGAGATCGATACGCTAATGACGAATGAAACCGAAGAAAACGGCGCCGACATACGAGACGAGCTTCAGGAACACATGATGGACGATGCCGGGGTCTTCCGCACGGCTGAAGGTCTGCAACGGCTGCAGTCCAAACTGGGCGAACTGAAGGATCGCTATTCACGCGTTGGGGTGCGTGACAAAGGCAAGACCTTTAACATGGATCTGATGGAGATTCTCGAGCTCGGCTATCTGATCGATGTATCCGAGGCCGTTGTCGCCGGAGCGCTGGCGCGTGAGGAAAGCCGTGGCGGACACTTCCGGGAGGACTTCCCGGATCGAGATGACGTCAACTGGCTGCGCCACACGCTCGCCTACAAGACGTCCGGGGGGATCGAAATGGGATCCAAACCGGTGGTGATTACTCGCTTCGAGCCGAAAGAGCGGACCTACTAATGCAAGTACAGTTTCGAATCGAACGCTTCAACCCGGATCAGGACACCAAGCCCTGGTTCGGCGAGTATACGGTCGACGTCGAACCAACGGATCGCGTGCTCGACGCGCTGAATCTGATCAAGTGGCGCCAGGATGGCACGTTGACGTTCCGCCGGAGCTGCGCCCACGGCGTGTGCGGCTCCGACGCGATGCGCATCAACGGACGCAACCGGCTCGCCTGTAAGGAGCTCGTCCGCGACTACGGCAGCAAGATCACCATCGAGCCGATGCTCGGGTTTCGCGTGATCAAAGACCTCGTGGTCGACATGGAGGACTTCTTCGCCAGCTACCGCACGTTGCAGCCATATCTGGTCAACGATGAACCGCCCGGAGTCGGCCGCGAGCGCTTGCAGACGCCGGAAGAACGTGAGATCTTCGATGACACCACCAAGTGCATCATGTGCGGCGCCTGCACGACGGCCTGCCCGATTACCTGGACCAACGAGGACTTCCTGGGACCGGCGGCGATTGTGAACGCACACCGCTTTATCTATGACAGCCGTGACCATGGCGCCAACGAGCGGTTGGACGTGCTCAACAGCAAGTCCGGCGTCTGGCGCTGCCGAACGATTTTCAACTGCACTGAAGCGTGCCCGCGCGGCATCGAAGTGACCCGTGCGATCGAGCAAATCAAGCGAACGCTTCTGACCGGCGAGTAAGTTGCCTGGTCAAACGCCAGGTCCAGAGAGCAGCATGCAATCCGCCGTCGAATGCCTGACGGCGGATTGGCCGATTTATCAGTGACGACAGCTCAGTATCTGAAGCCGGGAGACTGCCGTGACGAACCCGTTTAGCTGGGAGTATCTGACAACGCCAGTAAGCGAAACCGCGATCTGGGGGCCATTCTCTATCGCATTCGTCCTGGTATTCGGTACCGGCCTGTTCCTTGCTCTCTTCTTCAGCTATGACGCCCCAAAACGGCTGGAGGATCGGCGCCTGCTTCTCAGAACAATTCAGCGCGGAACGATGATCGCTATCCCTGTGTTCGGTCTCGGGCTGCTCTTCTTCATCTTCCGGTTGATGCAGATTAGCGCGCTCGGACTCGGCATGCGCATCTGGCTGTACATATTCGCCTTCATCGCCGGGGGCATGATCATCTATTTCTGGTATTACATCCGGAAGATCTACCCGAGACTCGCCGCCGCTGAGGAAGCAGAAGCGCGAAAGCAGGCGTACATTCAGCGGCCAGCGCACGGCGGGAGCGGGAGAGGCGCAACGCGCCAGAAGGGCCGAAAAGGCGGTAAGGGCAAGAAGAACAAGAAATCCTGAGCGCAGGATGCGCACGGTGATAAGAACGCCCCGCCGATTCGATATCGGCGGGGCGTTTTCATGCTTCTGAATCGCTTGTGCAATGACAAACCTGATGAAAAAACGGCTGTGCACCCTCTGTCGACAGGCGACCCTCCGGCTTGCACTCAGCCTCTCTGCTCCGGTCAGGCAACCCTGCGACACCCAGTAGGTACCACTTATGGCTGCTTCCTTCCGGATCTGACCAGGTTCGCGGGCTACCGCCGCGCAGGACCCAACCTTCCTCACAGAAGAGACTGATGCAGTCCCACAGGGCCGTGCCTCGAGAGGGAATTCGGTCTCGCTAGAGCGGATTGCGAGTGCAGGGCACCGCTAGTTCCCCACCTAGCACAGCCAAGAGTTAAGGATACGCGAGCAACCATCGCAAGACAAGGAGAATCGCCGCGGTATCACCTGGACCTAGACGGCGATTGCCTCGCCGCCATCCGCGCGAATGACATTGCCGGTAATCCAGACCAGTCCGGGCTCGCTGAGTGTTCGGATCGCCCGTGCGACGTCCTCGGTCGTCGTCAGGCGTCCAAACGGATTTCGCCGAGTAGCCCCCTCACGCATCTCTTCCGCGCCTGGAATCCGGTCCTGAGCTGGCGTGTAGGTAACACCCGCCTGAATCGCATTGACGCTCACGTCATACGGCGCCATTTCCACCGCCAGCTGGCGAGTATGCGCTTCCAGAGCCGCCTTGGCCGCCGAGACCGCGCCGTACCCGGCCCAGACCTTCGAGGAACCTTCACTGGTCATGGAGAAGATCCGCGCGTCCCTGGCGAACAGCCCGGCATGATGAACGCTCTGCGTCCAGTACACCAGTGAGTGCGCCATCACATCGAGCGTCATGTCCATTTGGCGCTGGGTCATTTCCTGCTTCTGGTCTTCGTCAATGTAGTTTCGCAGGGTGCCGAAAGCGAGCGAGTGCATCAATACCCGCACGTGCGCTCCGCGATCTTTGAGCTCGGAAACCACGTTCGCGCGCTTCTCCTCGTCCACTGCGTTCATATTGAAGAACAGCGCTTCAGATCCTGCCGCGCGAATCTCATCCTGGATCGCTTCCACCTGAGGCATCGTGTTCTTACGGTCCAGATGCACACCGCAAATGTTGTATCCAGACCGGGCCAGCTCTTTCGACGTCGCAGCGCCAAACCCGCTAGATGCCCCCAGAATTATCGCCCAGCTCTTGTCACTCATCGTCAGTTCTCCCTTCCCTGAGACCTGTCTTACCCGCTCCGGACATTACGCGTCCAGATTAACTCGCTGGGATTCCGGTGTTTCCGGAGATCTACGCGATCGAAACATCACCCTTACCGCAGTTCCGCCGTCACGGCGCGGCGTTATCTCGAGCGTTCCATTCAGATCACTCTCGGTAAGCGTTCTGGCAATTTGCAATCCGAGGCCTGATGACTGCCCGGGGTTAAACCCGTCGGGCACCCCACGACCATCGTCAGTAACCTCGACAACCGTCAGCTGGTCACTAAGCCACGCCCGAACGCGTATGTGTCCCGACGATCGTCCACTCAGACCGTGAACCAGCGCATTGGAGACGAACTCGTTGATCAGCAACGCCAGCACTGTCGCTTCTCGAGAGGACACCCAGACATCACCGGCGTCGATCTCGAACCTGACCTGCGTCTCCGGCGGCACAATCGTCATGCTCGCCTCATCGGTAACGTGCTTGGCTATGACCCCAACGGTCGTTTCGCTGATGCTTCCACTGCTGAGTACATCATGAATCGCGGCAATGCTGCGGATTCGTCCTACCGCTTCATTCAGCGGAACCGTCGCTTCCGGACTCGTCGCGTGTCTCGCCTGCATCGAGAGCAGCGCTGCGACGGTCTGAAGATTATTTCGGACACGATGATGCATCTCCTGCAGCAATGCAGACGTGCGCTGCAGGCCCCGTTTCGCTTCGTCGTAGAGTTCAGCGTTCTCAATGGCTATAGCCGCCGAATCAGAAAACGCATGCAGCATTCCGTGGAACTCAGGGTCATCGCCGAGACGTTCATGCGAGTAGACACAGATTGCCCCGACCGCCCGACGACCGGTCAGCATCGGCAGCGCCAGAACCTCAAGGGTCAGATTGTTTGACGTGGAGATCGAACGCTCGACCGTACCAAGCGACCCGACAACCTCTTCCACCATCTCCACGACCTGCTTGTGCACCGAATCCGTCAGTACGTCCTCATCCGCCCCATAGTGAGTTAGCAGTTCAGCCGGCTGCTCCTCATCCGGGTGATCCTTGTAGATCTCCACAGCGACTCCGCCGGTAAGCTCCACCGCCTGCTGGCTGACGATCTCCAGCACCCGGGAGAGATCCAGCGTGGATGCAACAAGCCGGGACATCTGACGCAGCGTGCTCAGTTGAGATATCCGGTTGTGAAGCTCGGCGTCGGTCTCGCTGTAGAGCAATGCGTTCTCGATCGCCACGGCGATCTCACTCGCCGCCGTTTCGATAAACGCCAGTTCCTCGCTGTCGAACTCGCGCTGCTCGATGGTCATCAGGTTCAGCACTCCGATAAGCCGATCCGGGGAGCGCAATGCCAGCGGAGCAGAGATCTGCGACTCATACGGTCGGTCTCCCAGCCAGGGATAATCAACGTATGATGGATGTCCAACGGCATCGATAACCGGAAGGACCTCTCGACGCATCGCGGCTTCACCGGTTATTCCGGCGCCCAACGGCAACGTCACGCGCCCGACCGCGCTCGGATTCAGCCCGATCGTAGCCCGCAACACCAGCGTGTCCGATGAGCGATCAAACAGAAACAGCGAGCAGGCGTCCGAACCTACCGTCTCCCGAACGACACGAACGACCGTCGTCAACATCGAATCGAGATCCAGACTGGCCGCGGCTGACTGGCTGATCCGGTGCAACGCAGACAATCGCTCGAGCGGTGAAGACAGCGGGCCACTGGCGTCTGAGCTCGACTTCAGATCACCCGCGTTCGCCTGCTGAAATGCGTCTATCGCAACCGCCAGCGATTCCGCATCCTGGCGAAGCGATTCCGCCGGTTGCTGGTTCCAGGCTTCGATAAGACCCGCCAGCTCAAAGCCTTCGGTCGCAGCAGCTCGCCCGATCGCGATCAAGCGCTCGCGTCGTTCGACCGCGTTCGCTTCGGTAAGTCGCTCCAGCTGCGTTCGGGTTGTTTCAGATGCAGTTACACGAGTCATTAACTATCCGAAACTCTCGTCAAACTGGT
>SKTL01000321.1 GCA_007122555.1 Thermomicrobiaceae bacterium
ACTCGGATGGAGTGACATACTGAGCAAATGATGTATCGCTTGAAGATCCAGTCAGTCTTATCGGATACGCCATCGGTGGAACCGGGTCGCCAGGGGCGCCGGAAGTGACTGTGCAAGGGTGGAGCGGTCGGTGTCGAGCCAGCTTCCAGAACGTCTGAAAACAATCCTATCGAATGTACACCAGACGATAGCGAAAGCCGAATCGGGTGTTGCGACCAGCGCTCGGGAGCTTGGCGAGTTGCTTGACGATCTGGAACGTGAGCGGGTCGGCGTTCAGGGGGAGTTGGAGCAGATAACGCTCGATCGATTGGTTCAGTACGACGCGACCGATGAGCATGACTATCCAGCGACCGAACGCGAGGCCGAGCTTCGCGCTGCGCAGCACGAATTGACAAGCGCAGTTGGACGCGTTTCGAGCATGCACCAGCGCGTAGTCGATTTCGAGCATCTGATGACGGCGGCGAGCCAGCAGTTTACGGCGACCGAAGAGCTCCCCGGTGTTGAGGATGCGCAGAAACTCAACCAGCGACAGGCGATGATCCGCGCGAAGGAAGATGAACGCAAACGCCTATCGCGAGAGATCCACGACGGCCCGGCGCAGGTACTGGCGAACGCCATTATCGGACTTGAATTTATCGAACGCGCACTCCGGCAGTCCGAAGAGACCGCGGAGTCGCCCGCTGTCGAAGAAATTGAACGAATCAAGGCCTCAATGCGGGATGGACTCTCCGAGATTCGCCGGTTCATATTCGATCTGCGCCCAACGATGCTGGCGCAGCGCGGACTGGTGGGAACGGTGGAGCACTACATCAATACCTACCGGACGTTCTTGCCTGGAGAGATCAGTCTGGATCTCCCGAAGTCGACGCCGTCGCTGACGCCGGAGCAAGAGCTAGCGGCGTTTCGCGTCATTCAGGAATCGCTGCAAAACATTCACCGTCATTCCGGGGCCACCCGATGCTGGATCTCAATCGAGGCCGGCCAGGATGCGCTGGTGGTTGAAGTGCGCGACAACGGTCGTGGTTTCGATCCGGCGTCCGTCAAGTCTCAGACGCGAGGCGGTTCCGGCATCATCGGGATGCGTGAACGCTCCGAGGTTATCGGGGCGCGCCTGGAGGTTGATAGCAGCATCGGAAATGCTTGCCGGGTTCGTCTGGTGATTCCGACGTCGTCTCGGTCCGAAGAAGGATCAGTGAACGACGTGGTTGATCAACGCCGGACTCACTAGTTGCGAGGAGCGCGTCGCCGTGAACCCTATTCAGATTCTCATCGTGGACGATCATCCGCTATTTCGTCGCGGAATTCGCTGGAGTCTCGAAGCTGAGCGCGATATGCGCGTGACCGGAGAAGCCGGAGATGGCCATGACGCCATTCAGCAGGCCGATATGCTTGTGCCGGATGTCATACTCGTGGATATCAATCTTCCGGGAATGAGTGGGCTGGAGCTGTCGCGCATTCTGAAGCGACGACATCCGCGCGCTTCAATCGTGGTGCTGACCATGCACGAGGACGATGAACAATTGTTCACGTCGATTCGCGCCGGCGCGGCGGCCTACTGCACCAAGGACATCGATTCCGCCCATCTGCTGGATATCATTCGTCGGGTCGCTCGTGGCGAGTATCTGATCAACGAGAACGTGCTCTCGCACCCCTTTGTTGCGTCACGCGTGCTCGACCAGTTCCGCGAGCTGGCGGAGATGGATTCCGGCAACAGCGTGGTGTTCTCGCCGCTGACGCCCCGCGAGGTGGAGATCCTTGATTGCGTGGCCCACGGGCACAGCAATAAGGAGATCGCCCGGTTGCTCAGCATCAGTGACCAGACGGTGAAGAACCACATCACCAGCATTCTCCGCAAGCTGGCGGTCAACGATCGAACGCAGGCGGTTATCTACGCCTTGCGACATGGCTGGATCAAGCTGCGCGACGATGACGATCCGAACGCCGTGCCCGCTGATCTGGACATCTGACCGCTCTCTCCGGGCGACGATCCGGCGGCTATCGTCGCTCGAACTGCCGCGCGAGCTCTTCCTGACTCATCAGCAACATGGTGGGACGTCCGTGCCCGCAGGCGCGGGGCGAACTGCAACGCTCAAGCTGCTGGATAAGCTCCCGCATTTCCGGGAGCGTCAATGTTTGTCCGGACCTGATTGATGAGTGGCAGGCTGCGCTGATAACCAGAGAATCAAACATCGAATCTCCCCGGCCGCCGCTGGCGATCTCATCCAGGATCGCGCGAAGGTTCTTCTCGATGTTCCGTCCACGCATCACTGCCGGGATCGCGCGCACGGCAACGGCTCCGCCGCCGAAATCCTCCACCTCAAACCCGAGTCCAATCAGATCGTCCCGGCAGCTCTCCAGGGTGGACAGCTGATCCGGGGTCAGTTCAACGACAACAGCATCGAGCAATCGCTGCTGATCGAGATTTCCGCCATGATACTGCGCGAGCAACCGCTCGTAGAGCACTCGCTCGTGCGCGGCGTGCTGATCCACCAAATACATCCCGTCAGGTCCTTCGGCGATGATGTAGTTACCGCCGACCTGGCCGAGGACCCGCAGGACCGGCATTTCGTTCGCCGGTTCGGGCGCAGATTCTCGC
>SKTL01000050.1 GCA_007122555.1 Thermomicrobiaceae bacterium
ACCGTCTTCAGCAGCTGCAGCCGCTCGTCGATCGAGATCTGGATGACGCCGCCGCGCAGCGCGTCAACAAGTGCCTGACCGAGATCGGTCATGCGCTGATACCAGTCGACTACACGGCGATGGGCCAGTTTGACCATGACCTGGCGACGCCGACCTCGCCGATTCCCGGGCTGTCCCGGATTCCGGAGCTCGCCGCACTCGATCCGACCGGCAGCGACTACCAGTTACTCCTCACCAGACTGCGACGAGAACGCAACCGGGCGACCCACGGCATCCGGTCAGCTCGTCGCTCGGTCGAAGCGGCGCTTCGAGACTTGAATTGAGAACACAGATGGAAGGTGTGCCACTGATCAAATTCCGCGAGGAAGTGCGCGAAGCGCGTGATTCCGGCGGGCCTGTCGTCGCGCTGGAGAGCGCCATGATTACGCACGGTCTGCCATTCCCGGACAATCTCGAGACGGCGCTGGCGATGGAGCAGGACGTGCGCGACGCCGGGGCGACGCCGGCCACGATCTGCCTGCTCGACGGCGAGATCAGAGCAGGGCTTTCGGAAACCGAACTTGCTCGACTCGCCGAAACGAGCGATGCGTTGAAAGTATCGACCCGCGGGCTCGCCTATGCGCTGGCGACAAATCGCAGCGCTGGAACCACGGTCAGCGGGACCATGTGGATCGCCGCGCTCGCTGCAATTGAGTTCTTCGGAACCGGCGGGATCGGTGGAGTCCATTACGGAGCATCTGAATCCGGTGACGTCTCGAGCGATCTGACCGAGCTGTCCCGAACGCCGGTCGCCGTTGTTTGCGCCGGAGTCAAGAGCATACTGGACATCGGACGAACAATGGAACACCTGGAAACCTCTGGGGTGCCAGTCTTTGGCTATGGGACAGACGAGTTTCCCGCATTCTTTTCCGGTTCGAGCGGCCACCCGGCGCCCTTTCGGCTCGACAGCGCCTCGCAGGCTGCGGAAACCTGGGTGCTCCATCGTCAACTGGGGCTCCACGGCGGCGCGGTCTTCGCCTGTCCTCCGCCTGTAACCGTCGATAACCAAGCTCAGCTGGAAGCGGCGATCCGGCAGGCGAACCAGGAAGCGGTCGAGACAGGCATCCGCGGTGGAGATGTGACGCCGTTCGTGCTGCGCCGTGTCTCAGAGATCACCGACGGCGCCAGCATCCGGGTCAACATTGCTCTGTTGCGAAACAACGCTCGAACGGCAGCTGAGATCGCCGTCGAGTATCAGAAGGCTACTGCCCGCTCATGACAAGGGAAGGTTGAACACTATGTTCGATTACACCGACAAGCACGTGATTATCACCGGCGGCGCCGCCGGGATCGGGTTCGGTATCGCGAAATGCTTCCACGATGCCGGAGCGAAGATCAGTATCGGCGACTTCCGGCCGGACGCGCTTGACGCGGCTCTGGCGCAGCTTTCGCCGGAACGCAGCTATGGCTATACGGTCGATGTTCGGGATGAGAAACAGATCGACACCTTCTTTCACTCAGCCGAACAGGAGTTTGGCCCGGTCGATATCGTCGTCGCCAACGCTGGGGTTATCCCGAGCGTCTCCGTCGTCAACATGACGGTCGAAGACTGGGACCGGGTGATGGACACCAACGCGCGGGGGACATTCCTCACATGCCGGGCCGGAGCGAGAAGCATGCTCGCAAACTCGAATCAGGGGAAGATCATCACGATTGCGTCAATCGCGGCCGACGCAGCCCGTGTGGACGCCTCGCACTATTGCGCCTCCAAGGCCGCCATTGTTCAGTTCACGAAGTCGCTCGCACTGGAGATGGCGAAGCATCAGATCAACGTCAACATCATCAAGCCGGGGTACGTAGAAGTGGAAAGCGATGTCTCACCGCTTTCCGAGGAGTACAAGGAGGTAACCCGGAAAGGCATCCCGCTGGGACGGCCGGGCCAGCCGGAAGACATCGGCAATATGGCCCTGTTCCTGGCCTCGGACTATGCGGAACACATCACCGGCGAGTCATTCGTTGTCGCCGGCGGCGCATCCGCCGGTCGAGCCAACCTCCCCCCGGCGCAGCCGTAAGACGGTGAGTTGAAATCCCCGACCCTGGAGCGGATGGAGCACTCGGACTCGCCCGTTCCGGTCGCAACGACAGTTTCGGCAGAGGATACTTGGCCGTCCGGGTAAGACCAGGACGGCTCACCCCTGGTCCTGGTAGAGGTCCCAGACGTCGGTAAGATAGTCGCCAGCAGCCGACACCGTTGCCGGAGCAATCGCGTCCGGATCACCGACCCGAACCTCGGCGCTGTCGAACGCCTGTCGCTGGATAACGATCCAGTCTTGGCCTTCCTGGCTCGCGGTCATCTGAAACTGCTGCACCGCCATCTGTTGTTCCATGATCTGCGGGTAGAACTCGTTCCAGTAGAGGTCGTCACCGCCGATCTCCTCGATGTTATCCCGGTAATTCTGAACATCGGCTTCGTTGACGCCATACTGCTCAGGGCTCGCCTCGATCATCTCGAACATGCTTCGTTCCTGCTCGACTTGCTGGGCAATCAATTCCTGATCCGGCATATGGCCGCGTTCAATCGCTTCCTGATAGATCGCCTTATCGAGGATCAACGA
>SKTL01000449.1 GCA_007122555.1 Thermomicrobiaceae bacterium
CGACTCGCGGATTCGTTCTCCATCCACTCCCCTTGGACGCCTGAGTCCATGCAGTGCTCACCATTGGCGCCGACCGATCGGATGGTTTCCACGGATCATTAGCGCCAGAGACATTCGCGCGAGATCGTGAGCATCTGCAGACCATGCAACACCAGACGCCCGTGCTTGCCTCCGCAGGAAGATCCGATCAACTCCAAGATGTGCTGTAGAAAGATCGGCCGCTGGTCAAATGATCTCCTGATTGGCCTCGACAGCAGTCGCAACCGGGGTGGCTGCCCCGTCCGCATCCTGGCTGGATCGCCACACCCAACAGCCCTCCATTCGAAAATACCGATGGCCGGCAGACCCTGGCCCCTGCCCAGGTTGGCGAGGGCCGGGACGTGTTGATCAAGCGGTGATGGCGACGCACCGCTGGTGTTGCCTGCAAGAGCGAGCAGCGTTCAGACAGAGCCTCAGGTCACTCTGATACACGCCTGTCACATTTGGGAACGAAATGTTGTCTCAATTCATCGTCACTCAGGTTAGTTTGGAGTAGCGGGTCGGGGCGCGTCCGATGCGATGCACCGAACTGCTGCCGGACATGATGACGAGGAGCAATGGCGAACATGCACATGGACGATTACCGAGTCGAGAAGATTCCATCTCCTCTGAACGGAGTCGACGTCTGGAAAGCCCGGATAGATGTCGAACCGAGCAAACTTGATCGACTTGCCGCGCTCCTGTCTCGCGAAGAGCGCGACTTGGGCGCTCCATCGTCTCGGAGATCGGGCTACGGGAAGTTCATTGCAACCCGAGGCCTTCTGCGAGTGCTTCTCGGGACATACCTCGAACTTGAGCCAGCAGAGATTGAGTTCGAGTATGGCGATTTCGGGAAACCCTATCTCACGTCCCCCGATCCCGCTCACGATATCAGCTTCAATTTGTCACATTCCGGCGGGCTAGCACTGGTCGCGGTTTCCCGTGGTCGCGACGTGGGTATCGATGTCGAGCGGCTTTCCTACGGCAAGGATCTATCCGCGCTGGGGGAGTTTTCGCTGACCCGGAACGAATGGCAGCGGTGGTCCGCACAACCCGCCGCCGCGCAAAGCAGGCTCTTCTATCAATTCTGGGTTCGGAAAGAAGCCTATCTGAAGGGCGTCGGCTCCGGTCTTACGAGCCCGATTCACCGAGTTGATGTATCGAATTCCAACCCACTCGGTAATCATCTGGTAACGACGCCCGTTTCCGACGGCCTCGAATGCCCGTGGAAGATCTACGACCTTCAGATTCCAGGATGCGATGACGTAGTCGCTGCGCTGGCGATTGAGAACGCCGATCCAGTCGCTGCGGCCTGCGTTCCTGGAATTGAGCCGAAGTCCGTGTCTGCCGGCGTCCGAGCCGGGGAAGGAAGAACTCAATGTCCTGGGACCCGATCACGAAACACATCAGCAGCCTCACGGTGCAACCGAATCTGATCGATTACGAGGAGTTTCGGGAGACCTTCAGCTGGGCAGACGCGATGACGGAACTTGATGGTCTGCCGCATGGCCGCGGTTTGAACATCGCCTGGGAGGCGGTCGACCGACACGCATCCGGATCACGAGCTGATCATCTCGCGCTTCGCTGGCTTGGCGCAACGGGCGAAGTCCGCGATTTCACCTACGCAGCCCTTCGGGAGGAAAGCAATCGGTTCGCCAACGTGCTCGAGTCACTCGGTGTAGGCGCCGGCGAGACAGTCTTCACGCTAGCCGGACGAATCCCCGAGCTGTACATCACCGCTCTGGGCGCCTGGAAGAACCGGAGCATCTTCAGCCCACTCTTCTCGGCGTTCGGACCAGAGCCTATTCAACAACGGCTGGAACGCGGCGACGGCCGGGTGCTGGTCACCACGGAGGCGCTCTACCGCCGGAAGGTTGAGAAGATCCGCGACAGCCTGCCGAAACTGGAGTACGTCCTGATCGTAGGTGAGAATGCAGCGCTTCCGGAAACGCTGGATTACCGACAACTCACCCGGGCATCCAGCGACGAGTTCGAGATCGGTCCGACCGATCCCGAAGACGTCGCATTGCTCCATTTCACCAGTGGCACAACGGGCATGCCGAAGGGGGCCATCCACGTTCACAAGGCCGTGGTCGCTCACTACATCACCGGAAAGTACGCGCTCGACTTCCATCCAGACGACGTTTTCTGGTGCACAGCCGATCCCGGATGGGTAACCGGCACCTCGTACGGCATCATCGCTCCGCTCGCCAACGGAATCACCAGCATCGTTGACGAGGAAGAGTTCGATGCTGATCGCTGGTACACGATCCTTCAGGATCAGGGCGTCACCGTCTGGTACACGGCTCCGACCGCGATTCGAATGCTGATGAAGCTCGGCGCTGAGGCGACGAAGGGGTACGACCTCAGCGACCTTCGGTTCATCGCCAGTGTTGGCGAACCGTTGAATCCGGAGGCAGTGGTCTGGGGCATGGAAGCGTACGGCCAGCCGATTCACGATAACTGGTGGCAGACCGAGACCGGCGGGATCATGATCGCGAACTTCCCGTCTCTGGATATCTTCCCTGGCTCAATGGGTCGTCCCTTACCCGGAATTGAGGCCGGCATCGTTCAGC
>SKTL01000028.1 GCA_007122555.1 Thermomicrobiaceae bacterium
CGAGCCGGATCGAGTACCAGGTACGGCCGCTGCTGCAAGACCCGAGTATGGCCGCGACTGTGAGTCGTTCCCTGCGGGTGCAAGAGGACCTGGCGCTCCTCTACCGCGGCTATCCGGTCACTCGCGTCAACGCCTCATCGCTGATGTTCCGCCGGACCGCGGTACAGGCTCGTATCGGTTTCTTCGACTCCGTGCGGAAGTCGGCAGATTCGGAGTTCCAGGCCCGGATCGAGGCGGTCTTTGGTCGCTCTGGCGTCGGGGTCGTCGATCAGGTTCTGGCGTTCGTAAGGCTCGTCGATTCCTCGCTATCGCGCGGCGATTTCTCGCCAGGCTGGCATCACGAGCGGAGGGTCTACTACCGAACGATGTTCGAGCGGTGGCACGAGCGCATTCGCCGCGGGTCAGCTTCGCCGTTCGTCAGTCCCGACCCGAGGGGCCGTGCGTTCCCTGCTCCAAGATCCTTGGACTACCGGTCTCGTCCACGTGCCGGACCGGATGTTGTGCTGCTCGGAGACTGGCGGAAGCTCGGTGGGCCACAAAGGTCGATGCTGGAAGAGATCCAGGCACTGAAGTCCGTAGGATACTCCGTAGCTATCGCTCACAAAGAGGCGATGCGCTTCATGGTGAGTCGACAGCAGCTGCTTTGTGAGCCGATCCTGAGATTGGTTGAGGACGGCGATGTCGAGTGGATCCAGTGGGACGACGAAGTGCAGGTGGGACACGTCATCTTGAGGTATCCGCCACTGCTGCAGTTCGCTGATCCACAGCCGACGGCGTGGCGGGTAGGGGGTCTCTGGGTCCTGGCGAACCAGGCGCCGATGGAGCTCGATCACACGGATCAGCGGTACGTGCCGTCAGCATGCCATGACCAAGCAGCGAGGTGGTTCGGACTCGAGCCGATGTGGGTACCGCAGGGTCCTCAGGTGCGGCGCGCTCTGGAGCCCTACGTCGATGCAGATCGGCTCGCTCCTTTCGACTCGCCAGGGATCATCGATGACCAGCAGTGGCGATGCTCGCGACCACCGCTCGGCGGCCGCGATCCCGTCGTGGGCAGGCACTCCCGTGACGAGACCATCAAGTTCCCCGCTAGCCCGGAAGAACTCCTCGAGGTGTACGACCTCACCTTCGCGCAGGTCCGCATGCTGGGAGCTGCGAAGGCGGTCCCTCTGATACTCGGGGATCGGCGAGCACCTGAGAACTGGCAGCTGCTGCCACACGGGGCTCAGGAGCCGCGGGAGTTCCTCGGCGGGCTCGACTTCTTCGTCTACTACCACGACCGTCGGATGGTCGAAGCCTTCGGTCGCGCCATCTTGGAGGCTGCAGCGTCGGGGTGCGTCGTTGTCTTGGATCCTCGATTCTCGGCCACGTTCGGCGACGCCGCCGTCTACGCGGAACCCCCCGAGGTGCGGCACGTGATCGCTGGCCTTGCCAGCGATCAACCGGCCTACGACCGTCAGGTCCGTCGCTCAGCGGCCTGGCTCGAGGCACACTTCAGTCACGAATCCTTCGTCCGTAGGGCGAAGACCGTCGTGCCGGAACCAACGGCCTGAGTGCGTCCCGTCGGGCTCCATCACGCTCGCCCATGTCGGTTCGCGGGCGCCGCCACCGGCCACTTCTTCGGGTTGATGGGTAGCTGCAGCAGGTCGGAATCCACCGCTTTGATCGCTGCGAGCTGAACAGCACCGGACCGGCGCTCGTCCAGGTCAACCCCGAGCATGGCGGCGAGGAGTGGTCGGTAGTTGAAAGGGATGAACGCATCGCTGTAGTAGTCCCGTTCGGCCATCGCCGGTCCATGCCATGTGCTCATGCGGTGTTCCCAGTAGAACTGGTCGAAGGCGTCGAGCCCGGACGTTCGTGCGTCGTTCCATGAGGTCTGTGTGACGAGCGACTCGAACGCCTCGCCAGCTATGGACTGATAGCGGGCTGCGCCGTAGCGATGGATCGCGGCACGCGCCGCGCGTGGCATGGATCGCTGGTGAAGCTGAGACATCGCAGGCGCCGTCTCGGGATCGGCCAGTCCTTCTTGTCTCGGTCGCCGGTAGAAGTCGCGTCCGATCTCGAGCAGGTTGGCGGTGACCGCGATCGAAGGACCTTCCCCGAACCAGTCTCTCAGCGGCGCGACAGCGGACCGATGGTGGTCGGAGTAGTTGGCAGCCTCCAGCCGTGCGCGCAGCGCTGGCTCAGGTTCGAAGGTGTCGATGCTCGAATGCTTGAGACCGAACCGGTCTGCCAGGTAGTCCGTCAGCCCGAGCTCGTCCGTGATCGACCGGTTCTGGCCGTCCCCTCCTCGATATTCGATAGATCTTTCCGCGGTCCTTGTGACTCACACCCATGCGACGTGCGCGTCTGCTGACCGAATCGGGGCCGGTGTCGGGCCGGTACGAGTCGGGCCGACTCATCGCCAGCGATGGCGTCTACAAGGTGGGTCGCGACGGTCGGTTACTCCCGCCGTGTGAACCGAGTGCGCTCTACTGCGTCGGGCGCAACTACACCGCGACGCTGGACCAGATGGACTACGACCGTCCCGACGAACCGGACTTCTTCATCAAACCGCCGACGGCCCTGCTCGCCCACGACCGACCGATTCCGTACCC
>SKTL01000474.1 GCA_007122555.1 Thermomicrobiaceae bacterium
CCGGCGCCGACCGAGTTGTCGATGTTCACGACGGTCAATCCCGGAGCACACGTTTGCAGCATCGTCATCAGCGCAGCTTCGCCCTGTCCGCCAAACCCGTATCCAACCGAGACAGGCAGCCCGATAACCGGAACCGGCGACAGTCCCCCGATCACCGAGGGCAATGCGCCGTCCATCCCGGCTACAACCACGAATGCCGAGGCATTCCATTCAATAGCCTCGCGAAACGGTCTGATCAGACGGTGCAGTCCGGCAACGCCCATGTCCGCCCAGATCCGGCCGCTCGCTCCCATCTCATCGATCACCATTCGGACTTCGTGCGCCCGAGGAAGGTCTGACGTGCCCGCCGTGAAGATGGCGACGTTGCCTGAGGTTTCGCCGCGACCCGAAGCCTGTTGCGAAACCCGGAGCATCGCCGCCCCGTCCGGTTGTTCGATCTCATGGTCGCCGAACTGCCTGCGGATTTCACTCGCGGTGGAATCGGGCACGCGGCTGAGCAGAACGCTGCCATTGCGATCGATCATTCGCCGCACCAGATCGATCACCTGAGCCGGCGATTTGTTTTCGGCCAGGATGATTTCAGGGGCGCCCGTTCTTCCCGCTCGTGCGTAATCGAGTCTGGCGAATTCTCCGTCCGGTTCAGATTCATCGTCATCTAATGCCTTGCGAAGCGCCGAAAGGAGTTCATCGGCTGAGTATCCGCGCGGATTATCGCTGCTCGTCACGTCCGGGACCCTCCTGCTGGATGACTGATCGTAGCTCGGGTTCTGGCCTGTGAGACGTTGGTTCAACCTGGTCGAACAGCATCAGAAACTCCCGGTTTCCTTTTGGTCCGGTAATTGGTGATTGCGTAACCGCTTTGGGATGCAGACCGTGGGACCTGGCATCCTCGGAGACGCGTTCCAGGACCCGCAGGTGGACCGTCGGATCTCGAACCACGCCGCCTTTGCCCACCTGGTCGCGGCCGGCCTCGAACTGGGGCTTGACGAGCGCGACGCAAATGCCGGTTGCTGGTTGCAGTATCTTCATGACCGCGCCGAACATCTGAGACAGTGAGATGAATGAAACGTCAATCACAACGAGATCAACTGGTTCCGGAAGTGATCCCAGATATCTCGCATTCACGCGCTCCATCACCACAACCCGGTGATCGTTGCGAAGCTGATAATCGAGCTGTCCATATCCAACGTCGATCGAATAAACGCGTCGGGCTCCGGACTGAAGGAGCACGTCAGTGAATCCGCCGGTTGATGCGCCGAAATCAGCACAGACCATCCCTGATGGATCGATATCGAACACCTCGACAGCATGGGCCAGCTTCTCACCTCCTCGACTCACGAATCGGGGGCTGTGAATGACTTCGAGTGGTTCGTCTTCCTCGATGGAAAGCCCCGCCTTGTCGATAACCCTGTCGCCGATCCGGACCTGTCCGGCCATGATCAGCGCACGAGCCTTGCTCCGCGTTGGGGCAAGTCCCTGGGCGACCAGCAATTCGTCAGCTCGCTTCTTCATTGCACGTTACCCGACTCCAGGCTCTCCAGAAATCCGGAATGCTGGACGTGACAGATGGCCACGGCGAGCGCGTCCGCGGCGTCATCTGGTTCCGGGAGTTCATTCAGCCCCAGGATGATCTTGACCATCTGCTGAATCTGTAATTTATCGGCATTGCCATAACCCGCCACTGCCTGTTTGACCTCTGCGGGCGTATATTCCACTACCTGGATACCGGACTCCGCGGCGGTTAGCATCGCAACCCCGCGGGCCTGTCCAACTGAGATCGCGTTCGTGACGTTACGCGAAAAGAAGAGCTTCTCAATGACCATAACTGATGGACGATAATCGCGGATCAGGCCGAGGAGTTCGTCGTGAAGCTGCAGGAGACGTGATGGCATATCCTCATGACTTTTCGTCTCGACAATTCCGAATTCGAGCGAGGTGGCGGGATCTTCTCCACGAATGACGCCGTAGCCGAGGCGGGCCGTACCCGGATCGATTCCCAATGTTACGCGCTGTGCGTTCATAATGCCGTCCTGTCGGTCTGATTCGGCAAAACGCGCGCCGTGATGGGTTGATTTTGCGATACTGGCGCGCTATAATTCGTTGTGGGAGTAAGGGTCAGGTCAATAATGGTTAGTCAATTTTCTACAAAACAGAATAATCGTCCGGTTCAAGTCGGAACGTAACTGGTGGTGCCCTGCGCATGTGTGCGCGGGGTTTGTTGTGTACGGCAGTGCGAAGTTAATAGATCGCACCGTGAAACTGGGTGGGGGTACTATGGAAGCCAGCCTGATCGAAAAGGGCAAAGATCGCGGGTATCTGTTGTCAGACGAGGTCATCGCAGCGTTCCCTCACCCGGAGGACGATCTGGAACTACTCGACGATTTGTACCACAGCTTGCTCGAGAACGGTATCGAGGTGCTGGATGATGAACCGAGCAACGGCAAGGTCGATCTCCGCTCTCGATTGTCGATGAATGGCCATAGTAACGGGCATCATCCGGTTCCAGATCCAGCAGAAGTCAACATTCCCGATAGCAAACAAATCGCCGATGAGGCGCTGGCCGCCGGTGTCAGCGACTCGGTTCGTCTCTATCTTCAGGAAATCGGCGTCACCGATCTTCTGAAAATGGAGGAGGAAGTCTGGCTCGCCAAGCGTATGGAGCGGGGCCTGATTGCCGAAGAACGAATCAAGAACGGCGACTATCTTAGCGATTCCGAACGGTTTGAGCTCAATGCGGACAAGGATGACGGCGAGCAGGCGCGCTCGCACCTGATTCAGGCCAACCTGCGTCTGGTTGTCAGCGTGGCCAAGAAATACGTCGGCCGCGGGCTTTCATTCCTGGATTTGATCCAGGAAGGCAACATTGGGCTGATGAAAGCGACCGACAAGTTCGATTACCGTCGCGGTTTCAAATTCTCGACCTACGCCACCTGGTGGATTCGCCAGGCGATCACCCGTGCGATTTCCGATCAGAGCCGAACGATCAGACTGCCGGTTCATGTCGGCGAGACGATCAATCGGGTCAAGAAGACCGGACATCGCCTGCAACAGATCTTTGAGCGTGAACCCACGTCAGAAGAAGTCGCCCGCGCGATGGATGTTCCGGAAGAGAAGGTGCGCCAGGTGCTCGACGCCTCCCGGTTGCCGGTTTCGCTGGAAGCGCCGGTCGGCCAGGAGGGCGACGCGTTCCTCGGAGATTTCATTGAAGACGAGACGATGCCGCCACCGCTCGAGCTTGCGTCGCAGCAACTGCTCAAGACGCAGATCACCGATGCGCTCTGTCGGCTGAGTGAGCGCGAGCGCCGAATCGTTATCCTGCGCTTCGGCCTTGATGACGGACAGTTCCGGACGCTTGAGGAAGTTGGACGTGAATTCGGCATCACCCGCGAGCGAATCCGGCAAATTGAGGCGAAGGCGCTGCGCAAACTTCGGAATCCGCAACACTCCCAGACACTGCGAGGCTATCTCGATTAGAATCGTCCGTAAACGCTCAACATTGAAATCCGACGGCGCGCTGCTGGAGCGCGCCGTTTTTCCTTCTCACCGTTCTCACCGTGTTATTCGATGAATCGAGATATTCCGAGCGAGACGTTGTGTCCGCCGAAACCGAGTGAATTGCTGAGCGCGTGCTGGATGACCGCCCCACGGGGGCCGTCGGTGACGTAATCGAGCTGACAATCATTGTCGGGATGATGGTAGTGCCAGGTGGGCGGCAGAGTTTGCGCGAGGATCGCCTGAACGGTGAACACCGCCTCAATGCCGCCGCCGGCCCCCAGCAGATGCCCGGTGAGGGCTTTTGTTGAGCTGATCGGCGGACAGGCGTTCACGCCGAAGACCGAGGTGACCGAAAGCGTCTCCAGGCGGTCGTTCATCGGGGTTGACGTTCCATGAGCGTTGATATAGTCGACCTCGTTCGGGACGATTCCGATCTTCTCGATCGCCAGTTTCATGGCGCGAGCCGCGCCACCGCCATCAGACGCTGGCTGCACGATGTGTGCAGCGTCACCCGTGGCGCCATAACCTGAGATCTCAGCCAGAACGTTCGCGCCCCGGTTGATCGCGTGTTCCAGCGACTCGAGCACCAGTACGGCGGCTCCTTCGGCGATGACGAAGCCGTCCCGAGTGGCGTCAAACGGCCGGCTCGCAGTCTCCGGTTCATCGTTGCGAGTTGACAGTGCCTGCAGCGCAGCGAATCCGGCAACTGATCCGCGTGTCACCGCCGCCTCGGATCCGCCGGCGACCATGACATCCGCGTCCCCTCTTCGGATAATATCGGCGCTCTCCCCGATGGCGTGCGCGGCGCTGGCGCAGGCCGACAGCGTGGCCAGATTCGGCCCCCGTGCGCCCAGCGTAATAGAGACATAGCCGCTCGCCATGTCGGCCAGGTACATTGGCACGAAGAACGGACTTACCCGGTCAGGACCTCGCGAATTCAACGTCGCGATCTCCTTCTCGATCGTCTCCATTCCGCCCATCGCGGTGCCGATGATCACGCCGACCCGATCGGCGCGTTGCTCGTCGATCGTGAGCTCCGCGTGCTGGCATGCGTCATGACTGGCCGCCACCGCAAGCTGGACATATCGATCAGCGCGACGGGCCTCCTTCGCCCCCAGATAGGCGCGCGGGTCGAAGCCCTTCACTTCGCCCGCGATTCGGGAATCGAGGCCGTCAGGGTCGAACCGAGTGATCGGACCCGTGCCCGATTGTCCTTCAACAATCGACGTCCAGACGTCATCGAGCGTCGAACCGATCGGGGAATGAATCCCCATACCTGTTATGACGACTCGCTGGTCCTGCCGTCTATCCACGTGAGAGCACCTCCGGATTCAGGCACCGTGGGGGCGTTTCGCCAGTCAACACCGCCTTGACGTTTTCAGCTGCCAGCTGCGCCATGCGCGATCGTGTCGTTTCGCTTGCACTGGCGATGTGGGGGCAGACGACCGCCTTCTCGTTCTCGAGTAACGGATGATCCGCGGGAAGCGGCTCAGGGTCCGTGACGTCGAGACCGGCGCCCCAGATCTTGCCGGAATTCAGGGCGTCAACCAGCGCATTCGTGTCGACAACGGGACCGCGCGAGGTATTGATCAGTACTGCGCTTTCCTTCATCTTCTCGAACTCGGCGGCGCCGAACAACTGGCGCGTCTCCGGCGTGAGCGGTACGTGCACGGAAATGAAGTCGCTTCGAGTGAGAACCTCATCGAAATCAACGTGTTTGACGCCAAGCTCCTGTTCGGCCTTCTCGTTTCGATACATGTCCGAGTAGATGACCGGCATGTTGAATCCTGCCGCGCGTTTCGCCATTGCGACGCCGATCCGGCCCATTCCGACGATCCCGAGCGTGGACCCATGGACGTCCTGACCGAGATATCCCAGTGGTTCCCAGGTCTTCCATTCCCCGCGCGGAATCGACTGATGGGACTCTGAGACCCGTCTCGCCGCAGCCAACAGCAGCGCGAACGCGAAGTCCGCGGTGGTGTCGGTAAGCACATCAGGGGTAATACAGACCGCTACCCCACGCGCGGTGCAGTCATCGACGTTGATGTTGTCATACCCAACAGCAAAGTTACTCACGACTTTGACTGATGGAACCTGATCCAGAAACGCTCCGTCAATACGGTCGTTCAGGGTGGACAATATGCCGTCGCACCCATCCGTCAGCTCCAGTAGTTTGTCCGGTGACGGCGGCATTTGCTCCGGCCACACGTCAACGTCCCCGATCGACTGCAAGATGTCCTGCGCCACTGCTGGAATCTTGCGTGTCATTGCGATACGCATCCTCGCGCTCCCTCCTGTACAGAGGCATTCTAAGCGGCAGTTGCGCCATTGGGCAACCGTAAACGAGCAGAGTCAGCGACACAGAACAAATGAGCTAATCCGGCTTGAAGCACTCCTTTATCCGGTGATATGATGGGGACGGTTGAGTCCTGAACTCGATGCACTGCAGATAGTGTGTTGAGCCAACGTAAGATAACAAACGGGAGCTGCTAAGCGGGTCTCGTGGGATCCGGGGTTGCGGCACCCACCTGCTTTTGCAGGTTCAAGACCTTAACAGTGCATCAGTTGCAGGACTCGCCATTCTTCCCCAATTGCTATCATCCTGCGGAGCGATTTCGATGAGCGCGAACCCGCTAGCGTCGCCGGTCACCGTGATTCATGGTGATAATCGACTGGAGATTGCCGAGCGGGTGATGACCGCGCGCGAGGCGATCGATCCCACCGGCCTGAGCACGTCCGTCTTCGACCAGGCGAGCGGCGCGATCAGCGACATCGCCGCTGCGGTCGGTTCCCCCGGTTTCTTTGGAGCGGATCGCCTGGTCATTTGCCATAACCTGGTGACGCCCGCCGCGGGTGGTCGACGTAAAAGGTCCGCTACTTCGGACGACGCGACCGACCCGTTGTCATTGCTCGCCTCCGTTGCGCCTGGTGTCTGGGTCGTCGTGATCGAAGACTCGCTTAAAGCGGCCGACGAGAAACGGATTCGTTCATTCGCGGGTAACGTGTCGGTTGATCACGTGCAGGTTCCCCGCGGGAGAGCACTGATTGACTGGGCATGCGAACGCGCCCGCCGATATGAGGCGGTTCTGGACGGCGCGACGGCGACACGATTGGTAGAAGCATTGTTTCCCGGAACCTGGCGACAGGCAAATCGCCGCGATGATATCGCGCCTGATCTCTACCGGCTTGATTCGGAGATTGCGAAACTTGCGGTTTCCGCCGGGATGGATTCGGAGATAACTGCAGCGATGGTCGCCGAGCTCGTGCCAAACGCCGACGCCCTCGACATCTGGGGACTAAGCAACGCTATTGCTGATCGCGATCAGGCGAAAGCGATCAAGCAGCTCGAAACTGCGCTCGATTCGGGACAGCCATCGGAAGTCATTCTTGGTCAGCTCGCGGCGCAGTTTGAGACCTTCGCAGTCGTGAATGCCGCGCGCGGGCGTTCGAACGATATAGTCGCCAGCCGCACCGGTCTGAGCGAAGGGCGCTTGCGGCAGGCAGGCAGATCAGCGAGAAGTTACACCCGGAGCGATCTTCGACGGGCGCTGTGCGAGATTCGTGACACGGATTTCGGCATCAAACAGGGATTGCACGAACCGGAAGACGCATTGATGGCGCTGGTTGCCGGCCTGGCGCGCCGCCCACGGAGCGCATAGATCGGGACAGCAACGCGCATAATGTCAAACACGAAAAGCCGCCCGTGGTGGGCGGCTCTGGTGGTGTCTTTTCAGGGTCGTGACAGCAGCTAGCTTCCGGCTGCGGGCATCACAAGGTTGTTGAACTTCTGGCGAAGACGGGCCTTGCGTCGAGCCGCATTGTTCGGGTGAATAACGCCTTTCCCCGCGGCGCGATCAAGCGTGCTCATCGCATCGCCAACGGCAAGAGCGGCGGCATCTGCGTCACCGCGTTCAATCAGCCTTTCAGCCCGGCGAATGCGCGTCCTGGCGGCGGAGACATACACCCGGTTGCGCTGTCGACGGCGTTCGGAAACATCAACCCGCTTCGCGGCTGATTTAATGTTCGGCAAGACATCCACCTTTCGAAAACTCGTAAATTCAGCACAAAACGAAGTTGGCAGCGGACCACCAACCCGCTGAAGTGTAGCAGCGAACATCCGTTTCGACAAGCGCGCTAGCGTACAATGGACCGCGATGGAAACGCAGGAGAGCAGCGAAAATGACAACCGAGATCGCGCGAGATTGACGACCCGATCAGTGGCCGTTAATGCCGGTATTGTGGCGGCCGCATTCGTGGTCAGTCGCCTCCTCGGGCTGCTTCGTGAAGTGCTGATCGCTCGCCAGTTCGGGACGAGTCCTGAGTACGACGCCTACGTCGCCGCGTTTCGCATCCCTGACCTTCTGTTCCTGATAGTCATGAGCGGGGCCTTCGGATCGGCCTTTATCCCGATCTTCGGCGGATTCATCAGTCGAGGCGAATACCGGCAGGCCTGGAAGCTCGCGAGCACCGTCCTGACATACACCGTGGTGGTGCTGGTCGTCGTCGCCCAGATCGTCTTCTTCCTTGCCGGTCCCCTGATTGGACGTCTCATCGCTCCCGGACTGAGCGGCGACGAGCAGGAGCTCGCCATCAACCTTACCCGCATGCTGTTGCTCTCGCCGCTGCTTCTCGGACTCGGCGCCGCCGCCAAGGGAATGCTGGAAGCGCAGGACGCCTTTACGCTACCCGCCATAGCGCCGATCCTGTACAACGTTGGCATCATCTTCGGAGCGCTCGTCCTTGCGCCGGAGTACGGGACATACGGGCTCGCGTACGGGGTTATCGTCGGCGCCGCGGCTCACGCTACGATCCAGTTCGTCGACCTTGCCTTGCGCGGCTGGAGTTTCCGGCCGTCCTTCGACATCCGCGCTGACGGGCTTGGAACGGTCGTCCGGTTGATGGCGCCGCGCATTGTTGGCCAGGCGGCGTTTCAGATCAATATCATCGTTATGACAAACTTCGGTTCGCGGTTGGGAGACTCCCGGGTATCCGCTCTCAACTACGCCTACCAGCTCTTCATGCTGCCTCACGGTGTGCTGGCGCTGAGCCTTTCTACAGTCATCTTCCCGCTCATGGCTCGCCAGTTCGAGCTTGGGCGCCTCCAGGAGATGAAACAAACCCTGGCCCGTGCGCTGGGCCCGTTGCTCTTTCTCACCTTCCCGGCCGCGATCGGTTTGATCGCCTTTCGGGAGAGTATCGTCCAGATGATCCTGCAGTTCGGGACGTTTACCGAAGAATCGACCACTCTGGTTGCGACCGCGCTGGCGTATTTCGCAGTGGGACTGATTGCCTTCGCGCTCGTTGAAGCTATCACACGCGCCTTCTACGCGATGCAGGACACCCGCACGCCGGTTATCGCAGCGGTCCTCACCGTGGCGGCGAACATCGGACTGAGCTGGGTGCTCGCGCCGATTCTCGGGCACGGAGGGCTGGCGCTGAGTATTTCGATTACGACGACGATCGAGGCGGCAATTCTCATTACCGTAATCTATCGCCGCATTGGCGGTCTCGGATCACCACTGATGGTATCGATCCTTCGCACCTCAGCAGCGGCGCTGGTGATGGCGCTGGTGGCGCTCTGGATTGCCGGGCCAGTGGCGGAGGCGACAGATCCGACCGACGGGCGTTCAATCTGGAGCGTCGGTCTCTTCATCTTTGCGATGTCGACCGCCGGGGCAACCTATCTCTGCGCGGCATGGTATCTTCGCGCCCCGGAGCTTCTGATGCTTCTCGAACGCGTCTCTAGCAGGTTGCCGGGTCGCCCCGCTGCATAATCTGAAATAGCAAGGCTGCTCCGGTATACTTGCTGTTTGGATCATTCGCATCAGTGTCTGCAGGGTAGCAAGCATGAAGGACCAGCGGTTCATTCGCAATTTCAGCATCATTGCTCATATCGACCATGGCAAGTCGACCCTCGCTGACCGGTTGCTCGAGCATACCCATACCGTCAGCGATCGCGACATGATGGAGCAGGTCCTCGACTCCATGGATCTCGAGCGGGAGAAGGGCATTACCATCAAAGCCCGCGCCGTCCGAATGGATTATGAGGCCGCTGACGGCAACATCTACGAGTTGAACCTGATTGATACACCGGGGCACGTTGATTTTTCGTACGAAGTGAGTCGGAGCCTGGCTGCGTGTGAAGGCGCGATCCTCGTGGTCGATGCCGCTCAGGGGATCGAGGCGCAGACGATGGCGAATGTTCACCTCGCTGTGGAAACAGGACTCGAGATCGTCGCGGTTATCAACAAGATCGACCTGCCGAACGCTAACCCGGAACAGGTCAGACAGGACCTCGGTAATCTTGTCGGACTGCTGGAAGAAGAAGTCATCGCTGCGTCCGCCAAGGATGGCACCGGCGTGCCGGAAGTCCTGGAAGCAATCGTCGCTCAGATTCCGCCACCGCGGGGCGAACCGGACAAGCCGCTGCGGGCGATGATCTTTGACTCTCACTACGATGCCTATAAAGGAGTTATCGCCTACATCAAGGTCGTCGATGGTCGTCTCGGCCAGGATGACAAGATTCGTATGATGCAGCGCGATAAGGATACGGATATCC
>SKTL01000022.1 GCA_007122555.1 Thermomicrobiaceae bacterium
CATCATCCTCGCCGGCGGTGAGACGATGAGCGTTGATGTTGATACCCGGGTTCAGACCGGCTGGTACACGTACGAAGATCAGGAAATCAACATAGCCTCGGCTGATGAAGGTAATACACCGCCCGATCTCTGGAATCTCGTGAACGCGCTCAAAGATGCACAGTTCTCGCTGGCGGAAGATCAGGATGCCGGGTCGGACGAGGAGGACTCGTCCGAAGCCGAGCCAACGCCTGTAGACGGCGATGAATCGGATTCTGTGGCAGGACAGATTTCAGTTGAAGATCTCGATAGCGAGTCGCGATCTAGGCTGGAGGCTATTCGCGCGAGCCAGGAAGAGCTCGAAGAGCGCAACCTGGAAACGCAGCTGGTGCTGGCGGATGATCTGACTGTCGAGAGCCTTATCTTCTCTGGCCCGCTTCCGGTGTTCAATGATGTTGAAGCAATTTACGCCTCGGATATTCGGAGTGGTGATGAGTACGAAGTTACGTCGCTCACCAGCGAAGCGACATCTGAGGAGCTGAGCAACGCCTCGGACGCGTATCCGGTGGAGATAACGGATCGATATCTTCAGATTCCGGATGAGTACAGTCAGCGAGTGGAACAGCTCGCGTTCGACATTACCGAGGGTCAGGAATCGGCGTACGAAAAAGCCTCAGCGATCGAAACCTGGTTGCGGGATAATCTGGAGTACAGTGAACAGATCTCGATTCCGCCGGAGGATACCGATTTCATCGAGTACTTCATTTTCGAGAGCAAACAAGGCTATTGCACCTACTACGCAACGGCGATGGCGCAAATGCTTCGCATGGTGGATGTCCCGGCCCGAGTCACGGTTGGATACTTCCCGGCCGCGTATGATGAAGATTTCAACGGGGCGATCTACCGGGACCGTAACGCTCACGCATGGGTCGAGGTCTATTTCCCGGAGTACGGCTGGGTTGATTTCGAGCCTACGCCTTCACAGTCGACCATTTCCCGTGGTTCCACCAGCAGTCCTGGTGAAACGCCCGACGACCTGCTGAACGACCCGGCCTTCGGTGGTGAAATGCCCCGCGAGGGCCTGGACTACTTCGAGGAAGAGTTTGCACCAGGCGAAGGCGGTGGCGATTTTATCGGCGGCACGCAAGGGTCCACCAGCACGACGCAGTGGATCATGCGCTCAGTGGCGCTGCTCTTGCTGGCGGCTGTCGGTGTCTTCAGCTACTTCTGGTTGCGCGGCCTCGGCGGGCAGTCACCGGCTGGACAGTTCTTCACTCGGTTGCAGCGTGGCGCGTCGTGGACCGGCATCAATGCGCAGGCTTCGATGACCCCGTTCGAGTACGCCAGGTCAATCGCGACAACGGTTCCGGGTAGCCGAACTGACGCTGAATATCTGGCCGAGATCTACGTCAAGGAACGCTACGGAAATCAGCAATTGAACTCGCCGGAGCTGACTCGGGCGCGTGCGGCATGGCTTCGCCTGCGCGGATTATTCGTAAAATATGCGCTGCTCTATCGCTGGCGTCGCCGGCCGGACCGCGCGAATTAGGACAGGAAGAGCTCGGACACATGGCGATTGTTGCAGTCGGGAGCGTCAATACGGACCTTGTTGTGAAGGTGAAATCATTCCCGATTCCCGGAGAAACGGTGTACGGGGATGATTTCTCAACCTATGCAGGCGGAAAGGGAGCGAATCAAGCTGCCGCCGCGGCTCGGCTCGGCTCGCCGGTGGCGATGCTCGGCGGCGTCGGTGATGACGGGAATAGTTCCGAACGGCTGGCGGACCTTCGCGACGCTGGGGTCGACATATCCAGAATTCTGATTCGCGACCAGACCCCTGGTGGGGTAGCGCTTATCCAGGTCGATGATTCGGGGCAGAATCAGATTGTGATCGTGCCGGGAGCGAATGGAACCGTATCTCCCGAGGATGTTCGGGATGCGCTGCCATCACTACTCTCTGCTGGAGATCTCGTTCTGGCCCAGTTCGAGCTTCCGTTCGACACGGTGAAGGCGGCGCTCGAGGTGGCGCGAGCGGCGGACGCGCGCACGATTGTAAACACTGCGCCGTTCGTCGATGGCACTGACGGCCTGTTACCGCTTATCGACATCCTCGTTGTCAACGAGATTGAGGCGGGACAGCTGCTGGGTCGCGATCCGGTTTCAGTCGACGAAGCGCCGTCGGCAGTGCAGCAGCTCCGATCAACGGGTCCCGGCATTGTGTTCGCGACCCTCGGCTCCGCGGGCGCAGTGATTCACGATGCCAGCGGGACGGTGACGATTCCTGCCCCGCAGGTGAACGTGGTGGACACAACCGGGGCAGGGGACGCAACTGTCGGCGCATTCGCAACCGCGCTGGATGACGGATTGTCGACCGAAGACGCAGCCAGAATGGCGGTGATGGCGGGCAGCTTTGCGGTGCAGCGCCCCGGCGCCCAACCGTCTCAGCCGACACGCCGTGAACTCGACGCGTTCATTGCCGAGCGCTCGTCCGATTCTTGACGATCCCCGAGCATTAACGTTAGAAGAAACGGGACGGCCAATTGGCCGTCCCGTCGACGTGCGCGCTGCGTTTCACAGATTGAGATGAGCTGCTAGTTCCAGTTCATCGCGAA
>SKTL01000073.1 GCA_007122555.1 Thermomicrobiaceae bacterium
GAAGAACACGGTTGTCGAGTGATGGGTCATCATCGTGTCGATCGGCTGCGCGGAGAACTGATCGGCTGGCGCCTCACGGAGATCGATTAGAAAAACCGACAGACCATCGGATCTTCGGTTGACGTCATCCATCGGCGTTGTGCGGGCGAGGAGCAGCATCAGATCCGAATACTGAACGCGGGAGATAAACACCTTCTGCCCGCTGATGATGTAGCTGTCGCCATCCCGGACCGCGCGCGTTTGAAGACTTGTCGTGTCTGTCCCTGAGTTAGGTTCTGTCACGCCGAAGGCCTGAAGGCGCAGCTCTCCGGTTGCGACCGCCGGCAAGTAGCGCTGTTTCTGCTCCTCGCTGCCATGCCTGAGCAACGTCCCCATTATGTACATCTGGGCGTGACAGGCTGCGGCATTGCCTCCGGACCGATGAATCTCCTCAAGGATGACCGACGCTTCGGTTACGCCAAGTCCGAGCCCGCCGTACGCTTCTGGAATCAGGACACTGAGAAACGAGGCGTCGGACATCGCCCGGACGAATGCCTCGGGATAGGCGTTCTGCTGATCCAGTTTCCGCCAGTATTCCGTTGGGAAGCGCCGGCAGAGTCCGGCAACCTCCCGACGTAGTTCTCGACGCAGTTCGTCACGGCTTTCCATAGGTCATTCTCCAGAATCGGAATGTTCGGCCCGGCCGCCTCTCGCTCCGAAAGGCAGCGTGAAGGTCATAGTAGCACCTCGGGCGTTGGCAACGAAATTGCTTCAGCATTGCGGGAGTATTCCTTGAACTCTAGTTATTCAATGGCGTAGGATAGTTCACGGGTTTCGAAGTATCGTAATGAAACGGTAACCGTATTGACTGACTCCAGCCGCCAGGCAAAGCTCGATCACCTCTCCGATCTCATGGAATCTATGCCGATCGTTACCCCCGACGCGTCGTCCGGGGATTTCCCCGAATATGAGCTCACGCTAAGTCAGTTCAAGGCGATGACTTTGCTGCAAAAGGGACCGCAACGGATGAGCGATATTGCGCGTCATCTCGATATCAGCCTGTCGTCAGTAACTAACATGGTTGGCCGGCTGGAAGGCAAGAAACTGGTGCAGCGGACACACGATACCGCCGACCGGAGAGTCGTTACCTGCGAACTGACCGAGGAAGGGCTGAACGCCGTCACCTGGATCTGGCAAATGGGCCGGCGAGGGATGCTGGCGATCTCCGAACTGCTCGAAGATGACGAACTCGACCAGTTGATACGAGCGTTCGAGATTCTCGTCAACGCCGCGCGCCGCGCCGGTGACGAGAACCCGAATGAATAGATGCTCCAACCGCGAACAGCCCGTGCGTGCTCTCCCGATTCTGGATCTTGAAAGGCTTCTCCGTGTCCCGGTTTATTGAACTCTCACTCAAACGCGCGTCTGTGACGCTTCTGATTGCGTTGGCGCTGGTGGCGGGCGGCGTCTACGCAACGCTGAACATCAATCAGGAACTCACGCCCGACCTCGAGTTTCCGATTGTTACTGTCATCACGCAGGCGCCGGGCGCGGCGGCCGAAGATGTGGCTGAACAGGTGACGATTCCGCTTGAGACGTCGATCGGGGGTGTCAGCGGGCTGCGAAGTCTCAATACCGTGTCGGCCGATAACGTCTCGATCGTGGTGGCCCAGTTCGACTTTGGCCATGACATGCTGCAGGCCGAGCAACAGATCGCCAGTGGGGTTACCGGCGCCCCGATCAGCGATACCGCGAGTACGCCGAGCGTATCTCGTCTGAATCTGAACCAGACATTGCCAGTGGTGCAGGCGAGCCTCTCCGGAGATCTTAGTGTTCCCGAACTGGAGCGCATCGCGCTTCAGCAGATCGAGCCGGAAATCCGGACGATCAACGATGTTCAGAACGTAGACGTCCTTGGCGGGCTCGCCCGTCAGGTCGTTATCCGGTTTGATCCGGCCGAGATGCGCGCACGTGGCGTCACGGCGGAGCAGATTGCAGGCATCCTGAGAGCGAACAACATTTCGGCTCCAGCCGGAGGTATCGGCCAGGCGGGGGATTCACGCCCAGTCCGGGTTGATTCAGGGTTTGAATCGATCGAAGAGATCGAGTCACTGGTCGTAGGGCTCGAAGACGCGGCGCCGCCGCGGGTTGTCAGAATCCGCGATGTCGCGACAGTCGAGACCGAAGACTTTCCGGCAGGAAGCATTTCACGCACAAATGGCCTGCCGAGCGTCGGTATCGCGGTCACCAAGGCGCAGGACGGTAACACGGTTGATGTCTCGAATCAGGTTGTTGAGACCCTCGAGGAGATCGAGCGAGGCCTTCCCGACGGTGTCCAGATCGACATCATCCTGGACCAGAGCGTGTTCATTGAAGAAGCGATTACGGGACTCTCCCGCGATGCGCTCATCGGGGCGGCCGGCGCCGTACTTGCTGTCTGGGTGCTGCTGCTCAGTTTTCGAAGCGCGATCATCGCGGGCGTGTCAATTCCGCTCTCCGTGCTGTTCGCGATCATGGTCCTGTACTTTCAGGGTTTCACCCTGAACATTCTGACACTCGGCGGCCTGGCGATCGCGATCGGACGTGTGGTCGATGACTCGATCGTCGTGC
>SKTL01000298.1 GCA_007122555.1 Thermomicrobiaceae bacterium
CTCCGTGTCTGGAAAGAGGCGGACGGGATCGACGCATTTGAACACGCCTGGCTGTTCGATCACTTCGCGCCGATTCAGGGCGACCTCGACGGCCCGTGTCTTGACGGCTGGACACTTCTGGCCGCGCTGGCGGCCGAGACGGAGCGCATCCGGCTGGGCCTGATGGTAACCGGAAACACTTATCGGCACCCCGCCGTGCTGGCCAAGATCGCGACGACCGTCGATGTCGTCTCCAACGGCCGGCTCGATTTCGGCGTCGGCGCGGGCTGGAACGAGTATGAACACCACAGCATGGGCATCCCGCTTGATCCCCCCGGAAAGCGATTGAGACGCTTTGAAGAAGCGTGCGAAATCTGGAAGCGACTCTTCACGCAGCATCTGACCGATTTCGACGGCAAGCACTACCAGCTGGCCGAAGCGCGGAACGAGCCCAAACCGGTGCAGAAACCGTATCCGCCATTCGTGATCGGCGGAGGCGGTGAAAAGATCACCCTGCGCGTCGTGGCCAGGTACGCCGATGTCTGGAACTTCAACGGTCGCGAGGTGGACGTCTTCAACCACAAGCTCGGCGTCTTGAAGCAGCATTGCGCCGATGTCGGGCGTGATCCGTCCGAAATCGAACTCTCGATCCAGGCAATGGTCGACTACGACGATCTCCAGTCGACGATCGACCATGTGCAGAAATTCGTGGATGCCGGATGCACCCACATCATTCTCAATCTCCGAACACCGTATCCGGACGGGATCGTAACCCGTCTCGCGGAAGACGTCATCCCGAGAATCAAAGCCTGAGCGGTCAGTTGGGGGAGGACTTCCAGTCCTCCCTCAATTCGGCGCCCATCGTCGCGTTCGCTAATCCGCATTCGTCGCTTCACTGCTCCTGCCGAGTGGTTTTCCAGGCCACCAGACCCGGTCGCCGAGATCCATCACCATTGCCGGAAGCACAACCGAACGTACGATCGTAGTCTCCAGCAAGACGCCGAACGCGACGATGATTCCAAGTTGCAGCAGCTCCACCAGCGGCAAAACGCCCACCACCAGGAAGGTCGCCCCGAGAACCACACCAGCCGACGTGATGACGCCGCCGGTCGCGGTCAGCCCGCGCCTGGTCGCTTCCATAATGTCGTGTTTCGCCGTTTCCTCGCGGATACGGGTCATCAGGAAGATGTTGTAGTCGATGCCGAGCGTGATCAGGAACACAAACGCCAGCAGGATCACGTAGTCGGAGATACCGCTGTATCCAAGGACCTGTGTGAAGAACAGGGCGACCACCCCGAGCGCAGCGTGGAACGAAATGATCGTCGTACCGACCATGATGACAGGCGCCACGATGCCGCGCAGCAGAGCCACCAGAATGACGAAGACCACCGCAAGCACAACCGGCGTGACCACCAGCCGGTCACGTGCGTTCGCATTCGCCGTATCGAGCTCCGTCGCATCCGGCCCGCCAACCAGCGCGCCGGCTCCGGAGACATCTCCAAGGTTGTCGCGTAATCGCTCGATTGTCTGGAATGCCTGATCACTCTCAGGTTCTGCGCTCAACACGGCCCCGAAGGAGACAAGTTCGCCTGACTGTCCATTCGGAAAGACCTGATCAACACCGCTCGTGCCAGCCGCCGTCTCCTGAACTTCGTCGGCTCGTTCCGCATTGGCAACGATGATCGTTGGCGCGCTGGCGCCGGCCGAGAAATGCTGGGCGAGCACCTGCTGGCCCTGCAACGATTCCGGGTTAGCGCGGAACGATTCCTCCTGCGTCAGGTCGTCGCCCAGCGACAGCATGCCGGCGAGCATGATGATCAGCGCGACGCTGGCGCCCACCCAGATCGGTCGCGGGCGGCGGCTGATCGCTCGTCCAATCCGGTCCCAGATGCTCTCGCCGCTTTCTTCGACAACTTCACCGTAGCGCGGAATGAACGGCCAGAAAATCCGGCGTCCTGCGATAACCATGATCGCCGGAAGCAAGGTCAGCATTGCAACGAATGCGCTGAGAATGCCGGCCGCTCCGATCGGACCGAGACCGCTCGTCGAGTTCAGGTCGGCAAGCAGAAGACAGAGGAGCCCCAGGATGGTCGTTCCGCCGGACGCAAGAATCGCTGGCCCAGCCTGTCGGAGGGCGTGCTTCATAGCGACATGATCATCGGCGAAGTTGCGTAACTCTTCACGATACCGGGCAATGAGGAGAAGCGCGTAATCGGTGCCGACGCCGAAGATGAGAATCGCCAGAATACCGTTGTTCTGACCCGTCGCGGTGAGGCCAAGTTGCGTCACCATGCCGTAGATCATCGCCATCGCCGACTGATTGGCGAAGGCGACGACCAGCAAGGGAACGATCCAGACGAACGGGCTGCGGTAAATGATCAGGAGCAGGATCGTAACAACGATCGCACTGGCGATCAGCAGGGTGACGTTTATTCCCCCGAACACCTGGATCGCGTCATACGCAAAGCCAGCCTGCCCGGAGACATAGACATCCAGTCCGTCGGCCCCCTGGACGCGATCTCGAACCTCAGGGACCTGCTGTTCAAGCAGCTCGAAATTACTGTTGATCTCGATGTTGAACTTCGCTGCCTCGCCCGA
>SKTL01000471.1 GCA_007122555.1 Thermomicrobiaceae bacterium
CCGGGTCCGGTTCCACGATGATCGGCTCGCCTTCGCCGCGCGCCTCGTACATGGTAATTTCGATCTCCGCCGCCTCGCCGCCGAAGTTGGTCAGGCGAATCACGGTGTTCCAGTTGTTGTTCGTCTGAACGATCGGGAGAACCACACTGGCGCCGACGTCGTCATTCGTCAGCGCGGTGTACCCGCCGACGACGCCGGACTCGGCGGAGGTCCGCGCTTCATCATTCGGAGCGCTTCCAGATGCCTGCTTCTGAACCGCGGCGATGCGGTCGCCTCCCGTGGTCGAGAGGAGCACCCCGGATCCCTCCACGTCGCTGTCGTTGAAGAGTGCAGCGGCAGTCAGCGTGTGGGTTCTCCATCCCTCCACGTCGATGGTATTCGAGTCACCGGTCGCCAGCACATCGTACTGAACCGTAACGGTCTCGTCCTCAAGATTCTGGACCGTGATCGACCCGTAATACGGGCCCGTCGGATCGATTCCATCCCGAGCATCGTCGAGCATCGCGCCGTTTGGAACCCAGGGTACGTAGAGCTCAGATGATCCTTCCATCTGATTATTGCCAGGTTCGTCCGCCGAGCCTGTGACCAGCGTCCCGGCAAGCACGCTGAGCGCCAGCCCGAGCGCGAGGATGATATGTAACGAGCGCCTATTCATCAAGACGTCCTTTCATCAGTAACGAGCAGGTCGGATAGTCGGCGATGCGGGTGTTCCAACACGCGACGGGTGATTTCGCTGATCAGCCTCTATACCGGCAACCACTCGCCAGGTTCGAATGTCGAATCAGCGAGCGGTCGATCTTTCGGTATCGAACTATGCAGCGCAACAGGTGTGCCGCGATCAGTCCCCGCCAGCTTCCTGGATTGCGATCGAATCCCGTCCCTCCCGCCGCCTGATATGAACACTACCCCGGCTCCCGTTGCAAAATCGTTAATTCCGGTAGCCATACCTGCCAACTGCTATACAGTCCGTTGCGTGACGGGTCCAGAAGCCCCGAGAAAACGCCGGGGGTAACCCCCGGCGTCGCCATCGTTTCGTATTGTTACTCGCGCGCGGATCAGGTGGTCAGCCGCATCGTGATCAACCTCGAACTCGCTCGAAGCGCTCTGATGCAACTGCACCCGCCTATTCTGTCCGGCGCTGGAGCATGGCGACGATCAGAATGCCAGCGACGACGAACATCATAACCATCCCCAGCATGATCAGCAGCGCGAACAAGACCGAGACGTGCCACATGCCGGGAACCGACATCGCATGGTGGCCGAACATAGCGGCCGGGCTGAGCCAGTCCGGCAGGAAGCGGCTGATCTGGTGCGGCAAACTCTCCGGTCCGGGCCCGATAATCCGGTCTATCCCAATCGGCAGGATCGTGGCGCCGGTCGAGAACACCATCGCGTCCTGGTCCTTTTCTAACAGTCCACCATCCAGGCTACCCTATCATTGTAATCACAGAGCACCTCGTCGCGTTCCAGCCGCCACTCATCAAGGAATTCGCCATCGGCGCTGAAGCTGTGCATCCGCATCCGGTCTGGCCCGACTCCCTGATCAACGATGTGAATGATTCCGTCATCTTCGGTCGCCATTCCCCGCGGTGCGCCGAGCAGTTCCGGCGCCCCTGAATCAGATGCGTACCATTCCTGGATGAGTTCGCCATCCGCCGAGAAATACTGAACGACGAAATCCTCGACGATCCGGCTCTGTGGATCCGGATCGGGCGGATCCTCAGAGACGATCCACAGCAGCGCAACTCCGCCGTCGGAAAGATCCGTCACTGATGCTGGAAGGGCGTCCGGCAATGGAGCTTCGATGTACCGTTCCTCAACGAGGGAGCCATCCCGATCGCGGATGTCGATCCAGCTTTCTCCCAATCCGAAACTCACGGCGTACGTCATATCAGCGTCATCGACAGCGACCATGACCGGCGCAGCGAAGTCCTCGTCCGGCCAGTGTTCCAGCACCTGGCAGTCCTCATCGAGCTTCACAAGGCCTTCGCCACGCTCGAGACCAATTTGGAGGCGCCCATCGTTGGAGACGCCGAGTCCGCTGTACTCCGGGAAGAAGCCGGCGTCGGGATCGGAGAGTGAGATGTATTTCTCATGCTCGCCATCCGGTGAATAGAAGTGAAGGCCGTTGTCCTGCAGCAGCAGAATCCGGCCGTCCGGATGCGCTTTGATCTGGCGCTGGGTATTCCGGACGCCTTCGCTCCATACATTCTCGAGTTCTCGATCCTCGTTCAGGACCAGTACCGACGCGTGCCGATAGGAACCGATGTAGAACCTGCCGTCCTGGCCGATAGTTACATCGTTGAACGACATCGCCGTCTCCAGCCATTCTTCCACCCGCTCCGGATCAGGCTCCGGCGCATCATCCCGCGGTGGCTCCAGTTTCCGGACCTCGCAGGGGATCTCGCCTGGTTCTGGTCGCCCGGCGATTTCGCTATTGTCTTGTGTCTCGATCGTCGGGGTTGGTCCTCTCTTGCCATCCGGGATGATGTGGCCCAGGCAACTGTTCGGACTTGGCCCCGATGACCAAAACAGGCGCGCCGATCCAGCTCCACTGCGGTGTCATCCACCCAGAGA
>SKTL01000226.1 GCA_007122555.1 Thermomicrobiaceae bacterium
GATGACGACGATGATGTTGACGAACCGGAGCCCGTTGACCGCAAGTACAACGGCAAGGATGCATCGAACTAACGTCGATATCTGCGGACATGCGCGACTACGAAGCGGGGACGGCAATCATACCGTCCCCGTTCTGCGCGTTTATGGATTGTTCACGCGTTACTCCCGAGACGCCCGCCTCGAGCGTGGCGAGTTTAACTCGCCTGATTGATCTGATCGCGAAGCGCCAGCGCCGCCTTGCGAACGGCTTCGATGTAGTTCAACCCCTCGCCAGCGTAGATGATCGATCGCGACGCGTTGATCGCTACCGGTCCGGATCCGCTGCCGAGCGCCGCCTTGACGGTCGCTTCCAGATTACCTCCCTGAGTTCCGATCCCGGGAATGAGCATCGGCGCATTCGGCGCAAGCTGGCGGATTTTTTCGACCTCATGCGGATAAGTCGCCCCTGCCACCAGCCCGCATGTGCCAAAGGTCCCTTGCCATTCTTCGACCTGACTGGCAACATGTTCGTACACTGTACGTTCAGGGTCTGTTCCGGAGAGTTTCAGATCCTGAAGATCCCCGCTTCCGGGGTTTGAGGTTTTGGCCAGAATGAAGACACATCGATCACGCCAGTTGAACAACGGTTCCAGACCATCCCGGCCGAGGTATGGCTGTGCGGTAACCGCGTCGAAGCCCATTTCGCCGAAGTATCCCTGTGCGTACGCAGTGGACGTCACATCGATGTCCCCGACCTTGGCGTCGAGGATTGCCGGGATGTCTTCGGGGATCGCCCGGCGGGTTTCCTGGAGGGCCCGGATGCCATCGTGTCCGTACACAGTGTAGAATCCGAGATTAGGCTTGTAGGCGCAGGCGATATCCTGCGTCGCCCGGATGATCGCTTTGTTGAAGGCGACCACCGCGTGAGCGCCGGAGCCGAGGTGAGGCGGTATCCGCGACGGATCCGGGTCAAGCCCGATACAGAGAAGCGAGTTGTTTCGTTGCGAAGCCTGCTGGAGTTTTTCGGCGAAGTTCATGATTCAGATTCCTTTGCCGGCATAGAGGTGTCAATTGCCGTCCGGCATGATACCCCAGCAGGGACAGGTCGACAATAATGCGACGAGAGCCGGAATGTGCCAGAATGTACAGCATTCAGTAACCGGGGAAGAACTGAGGAGGAATGTCCATGTCGCTCGTACCGCCAACATTTCAGGACGTGCTTCGCGCCAGATCGGTGATCCAGAAGCATCTGGATCCGACGCCGTTGCTCAACCCTGCGTCAATCAGCGAGCGATTGGGGTTCAACACCTACCTCAAGTGTGAAAGCCTGCAACCGATCGGCGCCTTCAAGATCCGCGGCGGAATCTACCTGATGAGCCGATTGTCTGATTCCGAGCGCAAGGCGGGGGTCGTTTCCGCCTCGACCGGTAATCACGGCCAGTCAATCGCCTATGCAGCCCGGATGTTCGGTGTTCCAGCGGCGATCTTCGCGCCGGAAGGCGCAAACGAGTTCAAAGTCGCCTCAATGCGGAGACTCGGCGCCGAGGTTGTCCTGACCGGAAAGGATTTCGACGAGGCTCGCGCCGCCGCTGAAGAACGCGCGAACTTGACCGGGGCCCGGTTCGTTCACTCGGCCAATGAGCCGGATCTGATTGCCGGCGTCGGAACCTATGCGCTGGAGATCATCGAGTCTGCGCCGGATATCGAAACGGTGATCGTCCCGGTGGGGGCCGGAAGCGGCGTCTGCGGGACAGCAACGGTAATGAAGGCGATTAACCCGGATATCAAGGTTATCGGCGTGCAGTCGGCGGGTACGCCGGCCGTTTATCAGTCCTGGAAGGAGCAGCGGCTGGTGTCGCTCGAATCCGGGACGACGTTTGCTGATGGACTGGCGGCGAGGGTCGCCTTCGAGTTGCCGTTGAAGATCATCCACGAACTGGTTGACGATATTCAGCTGGTGACGGAAGAAGAGATGTGCCAGGCGATTATTGATCTGGTTGAAGGGGCGCATCTGGTGGCGGAGGGCGCCGGCGCTGCGGCAATGGCGGCTGCGACGAAGCTGGCGCCGCAGCTGCAAGGACAGAATGTCGCGGTAATCGTGAGCGGTGGCAATATTACGCTGGATACCTTCCGCTGGGCGTTTTCGCACGGAACGCACGGGGCGACCGCCTAGCCATTGAGCAGCCTGAGAGGATCAGGGAGAACGTTGATGTTTGAACAGCTCGGACGCTGGCTTCGCCGGCAACAGGGGATCGAACGAAACCCGATTTACCGCCTGGCCGGCGAGGTAATGGATGGTCAGATCTCGGTTGAGCGCGCCTATCAGATGGTCGAGAATCCCGCGATTCTCGGAAGTCTGGCGGATGGCGACCTCTGGGAACTCGATCCCGAGGTGGCGCGCGCAGCGGAAACAGATCCGGAACACGCCCTGATTCTCACGCGTATGGTCATTCTGGCGGCCCGCTACAAAGGCTTCGATCGGTTGCTGGTCGAGTTCAACCTGCGCGCCTCGGATCTGCTGGCCGAGCAGGAGAACCATCGGGAGCAGGAACTGCACCTGCGGGAAGCTATGCACGCGGCGGAACGGATCGCCAATACTGCCGGCCAGCGACGAGCGCTCTCCAGACTCGCTCGACTGGCGATGGACCAGGGGAACACCGCTCACGCCAAGGAGCTTCTGCATCGCCAACTGGAAGTCGGTCGCGAAGAGACCGACGCGCCTGAGGATGTGGAAACGGCAATCATGCTCGGTGACATTGCTTATGAGGAATCAGACATCACCGGCTCCCACGATTACTATCTCCGCGCCTCGCGAAGCGCCAAACGGATCGGCCATTACGCCGGAATGGTCGACGCGCTGCTCCGGCAACTCAGCCTGCATCGTGCGGCCGGTGATAGCGATTCGGCCATGCTTGTCCTGCAGCAGGCTCAGGAAGCCGCCGAGCGGACGATTGATACCCGGTTGCAGTCCGAGATCGCCATTCAGGCTGGAATCATGCTCGCAGAGCGGAACCAGTTCCAGTCTGCTCGTGCGCAGCTGACCATGGCGCTGGAGCGCACGCGCACGATCGAAGACCTGACGATGGAAGCGCGCAGTCTGACTGGACTGGCCCGGGTTGAGAAGCAGGCAGGCCGGCCTGCCGATGCCGCCAAGCATTATCGCGAGCTGGCGGAGCTGGAACGGGGCCTTGGCAACCGTACTGCGGCCACCCGGTCGCTCGTCGATGCGGCCGAAGTGCTGTTGGAGAGCCAGCAACCGCGGGAAGCGCTGGAAGTGGCCGAAGAGGCCCGCCCAATGCTTGCCGAGATCGATGATCCTCGCCTGTATCACCGCTGTCTCGGCGTTATCGGGATGATCTACGCTGGGATGGAGCGCGTGAACGAGGCGATAAGCTATCTCGGAGACGCCTCGCAGTATGCAGCCCGGGCCGGCGACCCGGCTGGCGAAGCCCGCTGGCTGGCTGGGCTTGGCGAGGCGCTGGTGCAGTTTGGCCGGATGGATGACGCCGCGCTCGCCGCTGAACGTTGCGGAGAGATTGCCGTGGAGATCGGAGACCGGGCGCTGCAGGGACGCGCCGTCGCCGTAAAGGGTTCAATCTTCCTCGCCGAGGGTCGCGTGGGCGATGCCGAGCAGTTCTTCCATCAGGCGCTGATGATCGCCCGCGAGAGCGGCGATCGGGAATCCGAACTGAGATATCTCGAACTGCTCGTCTATACATCAAAGAATCAGGACCGCCCGGAGGCGGCGCTCCGCTATCTGCGAGAAGCTGTTGATCTCGCCGATCTCGTCTCCCCGGCGGATGTCCGGGCGCGGTTGCATGGGCGACTGGCGCGCTGGTATCAGAGCGCGGGGCAACTGGATGACGCCGAGTCGCAGTATGCCGTAGCGTTGGAGGCGGCCGAGCAAGTCGGAGCGTCCGGGCTGATGTTGCGAGCCGCGCAAGGTCTGGCCGGGGTGCAGGATATGGCGGGCAAAGTCGATGCGGCAATCGAATCGTATCGCCGCGGTATCGAGATCGCCGAGCAGACTGGTGATCAGCGCAGCCAGATGGCCTTGAACTACAACGTCGGGGCGTTGCTGTATGACCAGGAAGTGGATGAACCGGCCTACAAGCACCTCAGCCGCGCGGTGGAGCTGGCGATGCGGATCGGTGACTATCAGACCGCGGACGCCGCCCGGGAACTGTTGAGTTGGGTTACGCCGGAACCCGAGTCCGGCGAGGATACCCAGATAGACGAAGACCTTTTAATCGGCGAAATCGCCTTGCGCGAGGACTTCTCGCGCTACCGTTCCGACCAGCGAGGCTAGTTTCGACCGTACACGCGTACGAACGCGACCTCAATCACGAATACCACTAGACGTACGTACACTCTTGTGCTAGACTCGAATGTGCCAGGTAGTCAACGACCTGACCACGTTCGAGCCGGCAACACCATGACCGAAACGGCAACCAGCGGAGCGCGGTTGTTTATGGGGGAAATGTTTCGGCGCGTTGCTGTCAAGGCGGGAAGCGCCACACTTCACACCGCTGCACGAGGGGAGACCGATCATATGCCTCAGCTCCAGGTTCCGCTGGTGACGCTATCCATCGAGAATGGAATGCGCACAGGCGATTCACCATACGTTCGAACCGCTGGCTGTGACCAGATCGGAGCGGCGGGCGTCCACAGCTTCTTCGCCATCCTTGAGCCGCTCAGTCCGCACCCGGAAACACCGGATCTCGCGCCGCTCATTCTGGAGCGGCTGGAGCAGGAACTGGCGACCAGACAGAAGGTGACGGCGACCGCGGCCATCAGTGCGTCCGTCGAGGCCGTCAATGCCGAGCTGTACGAATACAATGAGCAGCGTCAGCACGATGAGCGACTTTACTATGGACTAACCTGCGGTCTCACGCGTGACGACGATCTTTACCTCGCCCAGGTGCTTCCAAGTCAGATCCTGATCTCGCAGGATGGCGTGCTGCATACATTTCCCGGATTAGAGTCGTGGCACTGGAGCCGGCAGGAATCGCCGGAATCGTCGCTGGAACAGCCGCTCGGACTCCACAGCGAGCTCGAATGCGATCTCTACCACACCAGAATCGAGCCCGGGGACCTGATCGTCCTCTGTTCCGGATCGCTTGCTCGTGTCATTCAACGGGAGCCGCAGGACGCCTTTGTGCAGAGCGATGCCCAGGCGGCAATATCTCACCTGCAGGAGTTAACCGAAGCCTATAACGTAGATAATGCGGCGTCGGTGGCGATTGCGGTTCCTGAGCTGCCGAAAACGTCGCGATATAAGCGAGATCTTGCGGTTTTGCGAAATATCGCGGCAGCCGCCGCATCGTTTCTCCCGGAGGAAACAGCGCAGCGACTTCGCCGAAATGACGTTCGGAACGGGGAGGGGGTTGACGCACAGGCAAAGTTCCGTCAAACTGATTATCAACAGGCTCAAACCGTTGACGCAACCGTGCTCTGGCCTGATACCATTCACGCGGAAGAACGGGCTCCGACTGCCGGAGACTACGCTTCGTCATATGTAGCTGACCATCATCGTGATCGTGATGATGAGAACTATGAGTACTGGGATCCTCGTCGCGGCGTGTCGGATGAGGACGAGTTCGACAGTCACTATAGCGATGTCGACGATCGGGATCGGGAAGGGAAACGGACGCTGACCGAGATAGTGGCCGGCGCCGTGCTGGCGCTGGTAGCGGCAGTTATAGGGGTGTGGCAGCTTGCGGTCAATCGTGACCGCTCGATGGATGGTCCTCGTGAAGACGAGAGCACCTTCGGACTCCCACGTCTGCAACGATATGATAATTCTATTCAGGGCCCGGATTTCACCGGAGTCCGTCGTCGCCTGCCGCGCGCTCCGATTAACAAGTACGCCGGGTTCGTCAGCGTCGGCCTGGTCTTCGCACTCGCCGCCGGTTTGATCTACTCCATTTCATCGAGTCGTGACCGCGAACGCACTGAAGAGTTCGAGACGCTGATGGAACAGGCTGTTGTTGCGCGCCAGAGCGCGCTGCAGTCGTCCGATCCCGTTGTGGCGCAGTCGTTTCTGCAAGCCTCCGAAGCGCGTCTGGACGAAGCGGCCGCGCTCGGCGTTAATGATGAACTGATTCTCACCGAGCAGGCCGCCATGGTTGAAGCGCGGGATACGTCGCTCGGAATCGAGCGGCTTGGCAATATCCAGGTTCTCGGCGGCATTCCGTCTGCGCCGGAGGGTGTCTCGCCGAACCTCTTCTTCGGTAACGGACAGCTCTACGTTTTCACGGACGCACTCTATCAGCTTGATCCCGAGCAGTCCCGCCTCATGCGCCTGATCAGCGCTGGCGATGAGATTGACGGCCATACCGTCGGCGAGCTGCAGGGCGCCGCCTGGGGCTACGGAAGCCCGATGGCGATGGACGGCGCGAACGTTTACACCTACGACTCCACAACGACTTCCTGGACGCGCCATGAGCTCGGATTGTTTGGCGACCCGTATTCGGACATCTCGGCAATTAGCGGCTACATCGGCAATCTTTATCTGCTCAGTCCGCAATCGGGCCAGCTTCTGCGTTACCATGGCGATCAGTTCGACGCCCTTCCGGAAGACTGGACGAGCGGAGCCGCGGCGGATGAACTTGCTCACGGCGTCGATGTCATGATCGATGGACGGATCTATGTGTTGACCGAGAACGGCCAGGTGCTCGATTTCTATCGGGGTGCGTTGGACAATACCGTTGAGATCAGCGCGACTCCGGAGATCGAGGACGCCGTCGCGTTCTCGTATCAATCCGGCCGCAGTCATCTGTACGTCGCCGACGCGAATGATCGCATCCTTCGCGTTGCGACAAATGGACAGGTGGTGCAGCAGTTCATGAGCGATTTCGATGCCCCGCAGATTCGGAACATCCAGGGGATCGCGATAGATGATGCGCTCGGATCGGGATACGTGTTGACGGACAATGCGCTGCTTCAGGTACGGCTGCCCGGACCGCCGCGCGACTGACCCGTCATCGAGCTAACTGAGTCTGGACCCCGTCTCGTTCGAGGCGGGGTTTCGTATTTCTGGAGTGACCGAAGTGCCTGACTTCCGGTCGCATGGTTCAAACGAAACTCCCGGAACCGCGCAGGCGCGTGCTGCTCGTGAGTGACGGGAATTCGTTGAGGATTCCTGGCGGCTAGGGCTCGCGGAGATCATCTACGCTCAGGGAAGCTTCCTCACCGCCGTCGAATTGCACGGTCGCTCTCCAGTGACGGATATCAACGGCAATGAGCACGCCCGTGCCCGTCGGGGTACTGACACGGCTGTTCAGGCGCGGCATCCCGTGTGGAGCGAACGCGCTCGACTCGCGGAGCACATCGATTCGCTGTTCCGCGACACCCCGAGCTCGGTTCGAGCGCGCTCCGGCCGGGACGCCTGTTCCGCCGCCAATCAGCGCATGCTCCGGGCCTCCGAACTGATCCTGCTCAAGTTGACAGGGTAGACCGAGAACGTCGGCGAGCGCCAGCCTGAGGGATTCCGGTTCGTCCGGGATCTCCCCGTGCAGGACAACGACCGCCCTGTCTCCCGAAGAGATGAGTCTCAGCCCGGTCAGGAAACAACCAGGCGCCGTCTCGCGAACGGTGTCTGCGGCAGCCGGGATCATCGCGCGGGCGCGCTCTATGTTCCGAGCAACGCCTTCAATCTCCTCGTCTTCCAGCGTTCGCACGATCACCGGAACACCGTCCATCGGCGCCGGCTCGAGCCACTGATCCGGGGCGACGACGATCTGTCCGGGTTCTTCTCCCTGGCCGAGATCAACGAGCACCCAGTCTCCGAGCGCGACGTTCGCTGGTCCAGCATTGGCAAATCGAGCGCGACTCGTCCCCGGAAGCCGGATCGCGCAGACGCGCTGTGGTGAATGACTGTTCATCGCGGCTCTGGCCACTGAACGACCATCGTGTTCAGCGCAAGACGCGGTTGAACGTTGACGCTGAGGTCATGGAGCGCCTGATAGCAGGATTCGACGGCGGCCTGAATGTCGTTGAGCGACCACGATTGTCCGGCGCCCGCCAGTCGATCAATGACGTCAATATTGGTCACGTCGTCCGGCCGCCCGGCTGCGCACAGCAGGAGATCCCGCCAGAGACCGACCAGCAGATCAATCTGCTGCTGAACCTGGTCGCGCTGACCGCGCCGGTAGATGTCGGCCATGCGGCGAGCTTCGGCAAGCGCCGCGAGCGGATCCCCGATCATTTCCAGAGACGTCTCGACGGCTGTTCGGCGTTGCTCCAGCGCTTCCGGATCAGCCGTGAGATCAAAGGCGCGGGCAATCCGCCCGCGTGTCAGACGGGCGATCAGATCCGCCTGATCGGATTTGACCCCGTGCTTCACCAGCGTTTCGGCGACGAGCGCTCTGGGAATCGGTTCCAGCGAGATGTGCCGGCAGCGCGAGCGTATCGTCTCGGGCAATGCGGCAAACTCGGTGGCGATGAGCAGGAGCACGACGTAGCTTGGCGGCTCTTCAAGCGTCTTCAGCAGCGCATCGTAGGCATCCCGCGAGACGCGGTCGACGTCTTCCAGAATGGCCACGCGCCAGTCGGACTCCATCGGGCGAAGCGAGACCGAGGACCGCAGTTCCCGGATCGTTTCAATCGAGATTACGGTGTTGCGAGAGTCGCGCCGTTCACTGGCTGCCTGCTGGGTCTCGAGGCTGAGCGTTGTGACATCCGGAAAGACGCCGTCCAGAACCCGGCGGCAGGCGGAGCATTGGCCGCATGGCCTGGATGCCTGATCCGCCTGGCACACGAGGGCCCGGGCGAAGGTTCTCGCGACGGTCCGCCGGCCAATGCCGTCCGGTCCGGTGAAGAGGTATGCATGATTCACGCGTCCGGACTGCACAGCCCGCGAGAGCTGGTCGACAGCGTTCTCATGTCCGGTGATTGGCCAGGTCCCGGAAGGGATTGCGGCAGCTTCCACGGCGGGCATCTCCCGAAAATGACTCGTGCGCCTCAGGCCGCCTTGGCTTTGGAGTCCCGCGACGGCAACGAGATCGGTCCTTCGATATCATCACCTTGTGATAGCGCTGCAATGATCTCCTTGCGGTCCTCATTTGCCAGGTTCGTCTCCGCGCCGAAGTCGCGGATCGTCGAGAGCAGCTCGTCCGCCATCACGACACTGATGTCGGACTCAACCACTTCGATCTCAGAACGGGGATTGAGGAAGACGATAACGCCGTCGATGTGGTCCTTGCCCGGCAGGTCGTTGAGCGTCAGATACTCCTGCACTGCTTCGCGCTGTCGGGTATTTTCAATTGTCGGGTTGCCGAGTTGTGGCCCGCCAAGGCCGAAGAACCGCACGAACCAGTTTCCCTTGCGGGTCCAGCGTTCGCCCTCGACGACGATGTTGCCGGGCACGGCGCGAGTGGTGATCACAACCATCCCGGCCGGGGAGATTAGCAGATGTTCCGGTCGCCAGCCGCTCATCTGCGGATAGTGGACCAGCGCGTAGCGGTCGTTTAGACGGCGGAGCAATTGATCGAGAACCTCATCCGCTCGCGGCCGTCGGTTCCATTTCGTGATCTGCTGCATGCCGGCGTTAAAGACAAGAAACCCGACGATCAGCACACCATAGGCGGGGATGATCAATTGGGGATTCAACACCATCAGCATGGCGATACCGAGCGCCAGCACGCCAAGAAAAACGGTCCAGCGGGAGATTCGACGCCGGCGATTCAAATAGCCTGTGTTGCGAACGACGCGCATAAGCCTGCCAATCCTGCCGCAGCTTCGCGGATTACACTTCGAGGTTTCGACGAGCGCTGAATCAGACGAGCCGGGGTAAATTGCGGTCGATACGACCGGTCAGCGAATGGCCGTTCCGTTGGCCCGCTCGTGGAAAACGTCAGGCCGGATGGGCATCTAAACCCTCCCGCTGCTGACGCCCCTGACGTGAAATGCTCGCGATTAATCCTGCTCCGCGAGCCTCTCGAGTCTAGCATGCCATAATCAGGGCGCATAGCGGAATCGCTCCGGTCCGCGGCTTGACATCCACGACCGGGGGCGGTGC
>SKTL01000279.1 GCA_007122555.1 Thermomicrobiaceae bacterium
GTGGGTTATCTGACGACCCATACTTTCAAACTCGAAGATGCACCCAAGGCCTATGACATGATGATGGAAAAGTCGGAATCTTTTGTCGGCATCCTCATCGAATATGATGTATCCAAAAATATGGACCTGCAAAAAAACAGGGTTCAGGTATTATCCAATCTTGGTCGTCACCCTGCTGCGGTAAACATTGGGTTCATCGGTGCAGGGTCCTATGCTCAGGGTAATCTTCTTCCGAATATTCCCAAAAAGCCATCCATTGCGCTGAAGGGAGTGCTGACCGCCGGCGGTACCACGGCACTTTCCGTGGCCGAGCGTTTCGGGTTTGAATTCTGTACATCCGATGCCCATGAGCTGCTGGAGAACCATGACATCAACACGGTTTTCATTGCCACCCGCCATAATTCCCATGCGGAATTTGTTATTAAAGCACTTGAGGGTGGAAAAAACGTTTTTGTTGAAAAACCGCTTTGTTTAAATGAGCAGGAACTGAACGACATCGTTGAGCTGATCACCAAAGAACCAACCCATCAAACCAATTTATCCGCTCAACCCCTCTTAATGGTTGGATTCAACCGGAGGTTCGCCCCATTGAGCCGACACCTGAAAAGCGCTTTCCCCCAGGGACCGCTGGCCATGATCTACCGGATCAATGCCGGGATGATCCCTCCGGATTCATGGATTCAGGACCCCGAAATCGGGGGTGGCCGTATTGTGGGCGAGGTTTGCCACTTTGTCGACTATTTGACTTATGTGAACGGATCTTTGCCGGTGTCCGTGTACGCGTCGGCCATAAAGGACCCGCAGAACCTGAATGATGTGCTGAACGTTTCGCTGGTTTTCCAAAATGGTTCCATCGGAACCATTTCATACCTGTCGAATGGCGACAAAACCCTTCCCAAAGAGCGGATCGAAGTGTTCGGTTTCGGAGCTACAGCTATTCTGGAAGATTTCAAGGCGGTCACGATCTATTCGAACGGCCGTAAGAATAAAAAAAAACTGTTCAATCAGGATAAAGGGCAGAAAGTTCAGGTTCATTCATTTATCGACGCCATTGATAGCGGATCCGCTTCACCCATTCCTTGGCCAGAAATTTACAGCGCCACTCTTACCACCTTCAAGATCATAGACTCCATTCGTACAGGCGAGTGTATCAAACTGCTTTAATTGCAAATGGCAGACGGGTTTTGTTGGCATCTTCAGAATGACAGCAGGGATGGTTTCATCTGCCTGATTCTTAAACAAGAACATACCAATTTTAATAAACATCACTATGGCAATTGTTCCTCATTTTTATTTTCTTCGTTTGCGAAATGCCACGCTATCCGAATTGCCCCATCGACTTCAACAGAACTTGACGAGAGCTTATCTGAATTTTTTAAATGCATTTGGCCGCCAAATCCCCCCTGTGCCTGTAATCGATGCGCAAGTGGTTGCCGAATTGGATATGCCGGATTTATATCCGGAAAAGGCTTTATCTGTATCAGACATCGGCACAATTGTTGAGCTCATGCCTGTTGTTGATGGTGGTCGAAACAGGAAGCAAACCAAAAATATACCTGATGCCGGTATATCGCCTAAGTCCCTTGACATAAGGCTGGTCTGGGAACCAGCCCGGCTTCAACATTCGGTCGCCTTGTTGGTTTACGCCCAACACCATCTTGATATTGTTAATTGGGAAAAAGTCGGTCAATCTGCCAAAATCGTTATTTTGTCGTGGCTTAGAGCAAACCCTTTTCCCCGGGGGGTGCATTATCAGTCGGCCATGGAGTGTGCCCTGCGCATCCCTGTTTTTTTTATGGCCCTTAAGCAGATCGACAGCCTGACCACCGATGAATCGGCCATGCTTTTGGAAGCTATATATCAGCATGGTTGGCTGGTTTCCAAGCAGTTATCTCTCTATTCTTCACTGGGCAACCACACCATCGCGGAGGCAATTGGTCTTATTTTCGCAGGTGCTGTCTACCGATCGACCCGTCAGGGGAAAGTTTGGATATCAACCGGTATCAAACTTCTAAACAATGAAATGGCCCATCAGATACTTGAGGATGGAGGGCCTGCAGAGCAGTCGCTCAATTACCACCGCTTTGTTTTGGACCTTTACTGGCTGGCCATGGATTTTATTCAAAAAAACAACCTTGGAAATGTTTACCACTGGCAGCAGAAATTGACTGCCGGGGAATTTTTCTTGAGCGCCTTTAGAAATCAAAGCGGATTTTTTCCCGCCATCGGGGACAGCGATGATGGTTTTGCCGTAGCACCTGGCATAATCCCCCACCGCATTGCCAGAAATGAGATCAGCAAAAACCATATCGTCTTTGCCGACTCCGGCTACACCATCATCCGTAATGACAAACTGGTTTTCACCTTTAATCATGGACCTTTGGGTATGGCCCCCCTATACAATCATGGCCATGCCGATGCACTTTCCATCACCTTGTCAAAAAACGGTTATCCTCTGATAGTAGATCCGGGAACTTACCGTTACAATGGTGTGCCACAGTGGCGGCGGTATTTCAAAGGGACCCGGGCGCACAACACCGTTACTATCGATGATCAGGATCAGGCCGTCCAGGAGA
>SKTL01000187.1 GCA_007122555.1 Thermomicrobiaceae bacterium
CGTTCGGGCAGTTCGGGCAGCACATCGCCATCGACAATCGTCTTGGTGCTGATCAGCCGCTTCGAGCCCTTACGCGCGTTCATCTGCGAGTCATGGAACGTGTAGTCGTCCACTTCCATGCGGAACAGCGCGACGTCGGCCGGTTTGCCAACGCTGAGGCTGCCGAGATCATCGAGGTTGATCGCCCGCGCCGCCCTGATAGTAGCGCGTTCGATGACATCCGGCAGGCTCATCCCCAGGTTCAGGAACTTGGAAAGTGTCGTCGGCATGTCGAACATCGGGCCCTGAATCGCCATCTGATGAATGTCGGTGCTGATGACGTCCGGCATAATTCCCTGCTCCATCAGGCCCTCGGCGACCTCGTAGTTGAATGAGCCGGTGCCGTGGCCGATATCGAGGATCAGACCGGCGTCGTGCAGCTTCTTGATGTCCGCGTTTACTACCTTGTCTTTGCCGAGAATCCGATGATCGCCGCCGGTGAAGCAGTGAGTCAGGATATCGCCCGGACGCAGATGAGGGATGACCTCGTCAAGCGTCGGCGGGCCATAGCCGATGTGCGTCATCAGCGGCAGTCCAACGCGGTCCGCCAGCTCGCGGGCTCGCTCGAGCGGGTAGATGCCGACGCCGCGGGTGGTGTTCTTATCGATCCTCGCCTTGATGCCCAGAATAATGTCCCGGTTGGCGTCGACGATCTTTTCGGCCAGATCAACATCGCAGTAATCAGGGTTGTTGAACTCCCAGGTCGGGGCGATCAAGCCGATCGAAGAGCGATTGAGCAGGGCGTAGACCCGGCTCTTCGCCGGTTTCGCAATGTACTCCCGAAAGCCCGGGAAACTATAGGCGCCGGCGCTACCGACATCCAGCCAGGTCGTGACGCCGGAGCGCGCCGCCACGGGATCCGGTTCGATCCCCCAGTAGGTGACGCCCCAGTAGACGTGCGTATGCAAGTCGATCAGACCGGGTGTCACAATCTGTCCTGCGGCGTCGATAACCTCTTTCGCCGATGAGCGTTCGATCTCCGGCTCCACCGCGGCGACCTTGCCATCGCGGATAGCCACATCGAACGCGCCATTAACACCCGAGCCGGGATCGACAACCTCGCCACCGGCGATCAGCGTGTCGTACTGACTCTGTCCCGCTTTGTCTGCCACGTGGTCCCCTCATTTCTGGTGTTTTCCGTTGTCCGACGTACCCCGGCGTCGGTCCGTCCGTTGGCGGATGATCCCGCAGACGGAACGTCGCAGCGGCGCGTAGTGACACTCTCGTGTCCCGGCATTCTCATGGAGACAAACGGATTCGTCAAGTATCCCGGAGATACGCAGGCAGGCAGGCTGATTTACCGGGATCGCATACGCGGATCAAGCGCGTCGCGCAACCCGTCGCCGATGAAGTTGATGGCCAGCACCGCCAGCGCGATCATGATTCCGGGCGGAATCCAGAGCCACGGCATCCGATCCAGCACCGAGAGTGACTGGGCGGACGAGAGCATGTTGCCCCAGCTTGGTGTCGGCATCTGCACACCGAGACCGAGGAAGCTAAGGCCGGCTTCGAGCAGGATCGCGCTGGCTACGCCGAAGGTGGCGGCAACGATGATCGGGGCCATTGCGTTGGGCATCATGTGCCGGACAACGAGCCGTGCCCCGGGAGCTCCGAGCGAACGGGCCGCCAGGACGTAGTCACGTTCACGCAGGGAGAGGAATTCAGCTCGGAGTAACCGGGTGATTGGCGGCCAGTTCAGTAAGCCCATGACGAGGATGAGGTTGAAGAGATTCGGGCCCAGCATCGCAATCAGCGTAATGATAATCAGTACCGACGGGAAAGACAGGACGACGTCGACAAACCGCATGATGGAGGCGTCAGTTATTCCGCCAAAGTAGCCAGAGATAGCTCCCAGCGTCATTCCGACAACCAGCGAAATGAGCACCACCGTGACGCCGACGCTGAGCGAGACGCGCCCGGCATACAAGAGGCGTGCGAAGACATCGCGGCCGGTAGCGTCCGTTCCCAGCCAGTAATGGGAATCTGGCGCCTGGCTGATCGACGTAAGGTCAGTGGAGTACGGGCTGTTCTGCGCGATAATCGGCGCCCCGAAGGAGAGCGCGGCCAGAATCGTCAGGGTAACCAGTCCGATCATCGCCAGCGTATGCCGTCGGAACCGCTTCCAGACACTGGTTCGTGGCTTGACCGTTCCGAGCGCCCCTTCGCTCGCCAGTGTTACTTGCCGGCTAACGGCTTCGTTCTTTTCCTGTCCCTGGTCGAGCTGCGTATTCCTGGAGTCGGATTGATTTACGTTCTTCACACCACGACTACCTTCGCTTCATATGTCCCGGCTCGGCTGGTATTCCGTTGAGCCCATATCACGAGTAACGAATCCTCGGGTCAAGCACGGCGTACGTAACGTCAGCTAGCAGATTCGCCAGCAGGATCGCGATGGCGATCACCAGATTCGTCGCCATAATGACCGGGAAGTCAAGGGCTCGAACGGCATTGAGCACCAGCGTTCCCATGCCCGGCCAGGCGAAGATCACTTCGACGATGACCGTTCCGCCGACCAGATTGGGCAGGTTGAGCGC
>SKTL01000374.1 GCA_007122555.1 Thermomicrobiaceae bacterium
GAACGGGAGAGATCCGGCAGACATACGCCGTCTTTACAACTGCATCGGCGGCTTTACCGAGAAGGCGAAATCCGGAATGGCCGGTGAAGACACGAAAATCTCCGGACCGGTCGATCACTGGGTTGATGTCCTGACGCATCAGGCCGTCGATTACGGGTTTGGAACGTTCATCCTGATCGGTCCGCCGAACCCGGAAAAGCTCAAAACGTTCATTAACGAGGTTGCGCCGCGCGTTCGAGAACGCGTCGCCGAGCGCCGTAGCGGATAGGAAACCTGCCCCAATGACACGAGTGTTGATTATCGCGGACATGGAAGGCGTTACCGGGCTGGAGCGCTACGAGCAGTGTGTCCGCAGGCATCCCGAGTACGCGGAAGGCGTTCGCCTTCTGTGTCGCGAGATCGACGTGATCGCGGACAGCGCATTGTCGTCCGGCGCACGGACCGTCTCTGTCATCGACTGGCACGGAGGCGGCGGAAATATCGACCGTGATCAACTCGACGCCCGGGTGGACGTCGTCGCGGAAGACCTGGCTCCCGGCTACGACCTGGCGATGCTGATCGGCTTTCATCCGATGGCTGGCGACCCGAATGGGTTCATCAGCCACACGATGCGACAGGGGCTGGCGGTGGAAGCGTCTGACCGGCAGATCGGCGAGTTGTCATTGCTCTCCTGGTGGCTGGGAGAGCATGGCGTTCCAGTGGGGTTGATCTCCGGCGATCGAGCAGCTACTGCCGAAGCGGATCGACTTCTTCCGGATACCCCCTGTCATACGGTCAAGCGGGCCGAATCCTGGGGACGCGCAAGCTGCGTCCCGGCTGAGCAGTCCTACGAGGCGCTCCGGACGCGGGTCGCCAGGGTGCTCGAGCAGCGGGAACGCTGGACCGTCTATCGACCGCCGGCGCCAGTGCGATTCCAGCTTAAGCTGCGTGATCCGAATCCGATTCCCGGATTAATCCCGTGGCTCAACGAGGACGCAGACGGCTGGCTTGCCGGCGAGGTTCCGCATGCTCGCGACCTGATCGACCTGATCGATGTCGTCAGCGCGCTTATCAACCTGCAACACCGGAACGAATTCATTGAGGCTCTCGCGGAAGACCCGGCCCTTCGCGCGAAGATCGATGAAGCGCGAAACGACCGGGTAGCGCTGGCAATGGAGCAGGGCTACTGGAAACCGTAGTGCGCAGCCAGGCTCCCGGGTCGGCGACCGCTCGCCTGACCGGCTCCGAGAGCCATGTCATCAAGTGAGCGCACCGTTCGATGACGCTCGGGCCTATGGTCTGGGCAGTTCAGTCGATCCCATCAGGCTGAGATCAACATGATGGGCGACTTCCCGGCCCTCGGCGATTGCCCAGACAATCAGGGACTGCCCGCGCGACGCATCGCCAGCCGCGAACACGCCGGGGACCGACGTCATATGCTGGTCGTCAACCTTGATCGTCCCCCGGTCGCTCATCTCCAGGTCCAGCTGCGAGACGACATCCCCCGGTTCCGGCCCGGAAAAACCGATCGCGAGCAACACCAGTTCGACGGGCATCTCAAACTCCGTTCCCGGCTGCTCGGTGAGCTGGGGGCCACCGCTTCCGTTCTGGACAACCTCGTATCGGGCCCCATTGAGTGTGGTCACCGTTCCGTTCTCTCCGGAAAAGGAGCGCGTCGCCACGGCGAACTCGCGGGAACCGCCCTCTTCGTGCGCCGGTGAATACTGGAAGACTTCCGGCTGCTCGGGCCACGGGTTCTCCGGTTTGCGCTGGCGCGGCGGCTCTGGCCAGCGCTGAAACTGCACGACATCGGAGGCGCCCTGCCGGATCGCCGTCCCAAAGCAGTCGGCGCCGGTATCGCCCCCGCCGATGATCACCACCCGCTTGCCACGCGCGTCGATCCGTTCCTCGTCCTGCACATAATCGCCGGCCAGGATCCGGTTCTGCTGGGTCAGGTAGTCCATCGCGAAGTGAATGCCGTCCAGATCACGTCCGGGGATCAGAAGATCGCGGTGCTTCAGTGCGCCGATCGTCAGCACCGTTGCGTCAAACGAATTCGCCAGCTCATCGGCGGGAATCTCACCGCCGACATCGGCATTTGCGACAAACTCGACGCCTTCCTGCTCCATCAGATTAAGCCGACGATCGAGCAGCGCCTTGTCCATCTTGAAATCAGGAATGCCGTAGCGCATCAGCCCGCCGATGCGATCCGATTTCTCGAACACCGTGACCGCATGACCCGCCCGGTTCAGCTGCTGGGCCGCGGCAAGTCCGGCCGGACCGGAACCGACGATCGCAACCCGCTTCCCAGTCCGTACTTCAGGGGGCTCCGGCTGGACCCAGCCCTCGCTGAAGGCGTGATCGATGATCGACATCTCGATCTGCTTGATCGTGACCGAGTTTTCCCAGATGCCAAGCACACAGGATGGCTCACATGGAGCTGGACAGAGCTTACCGGTGAACTCCGGGAAGTTATTCGTGACGTGAAGACGGTCGCTCGCCTCCCGCCAGTGATCGCGGTAAACCAGATCGTTCCATTCCGGGATCAGATTCCCGAGCGGGCAGCCATTCTGGCAAAACGGAATGCC
>SKTL01000459.1 GCA_007122555.1 Thermomicrobiaceae bacterium
CGCCCGGAGATCGCGGATTCCAACGCCAATTCAGACGATCTCAACCCGCCATTACGCGGGAATTGTACGGGAGATTCCGCAACGCTGACGCCCCGGATGGGTCTGATATACTGGCAAGGTCAGGGCTGCGAATACGCTATCGTCCGACACTGCGAGATTCGCTATAGTTACAAGGATCTGAGCACCATGATCGATAACCTCAACGTCGCTATCAGCAATGTGGTCGAACGGCTGGACCAGATCGGAGCGCGTCTTTGACTTGCCGACCAAACGGCAAGACCTGCGCGAACTCGAAGAACAGACGTCCGATCCTGACCTCTGGAATGACCCGGCGCACGCGCAACGCGTGATGCGTCAGTTTTCCGATCTCCGCGATCAAATCGCCAAGTGGGAACAGCTTCGACAGCAGGCGGCTGACGTTCAGGACCTCCTGGAATTGACTGAAGCTGATGACGACATGCAGGCTGATCTCCAGGCCGAAGGGGAGGCGCTCCTCCGCGAAGTCGATCGAATGGAGCTACAGCTCGTCCTCAGCGACCCATATGACAGCCACGATGCGCTGCTGTCGGTTCATGCCGGCACCGGCGGTGTTGACGCGCAGGACTGGGCCGAGATGCTTGTCCGTATGTATCTTCGCTGGGCCAGCAATCAGGGATTCGATACCAGAGTACTTGATCGCACTGAGGGGGACGAAGCCGGAATCAAGAGCGCCACGATCGAGATTCGCGGTCAGTACGCGTTCGGATATCTGAAGAGCGAAGCCGGGACGCATCGGCTCGTTCGACTCTCGCCGTTTGACGCCGCCCACCGACGTCACACCTCGTTCGCGCTCGTGGAAGTTCTTCCGGAAGTCGACGACGCTCCCGAAGTCGAGATTCGCGATGAAGATCTGCGAGTCGATACCTACAGAGCGTCGGGCGCCGGCGGTCAGCACGTCAACAAGACCGACTCCGCGGTTCGCATAACTCATCTGCCAACCGGAATCGTCGTGACCTGCCAGAACGAACGGTCTCAGCTGCAGAACCGGGAAACCGCATTGAAATTCCTGCGGGCGAAACTGATTGAACGAGAATTGCGCGCCCGCGAAGAAGAGCAGGCCCGGATCAAAGGCGAACACATCGCCTCTGGCTGGGGAAACCGGATCCGTTCATACGTGCTCCAGCCGTACACGATGGTCACCGATCATCGAACCGAATACAGCACGTCAAACGCTCAGGCGGTCCTCGAGGGCGGCCTCAATGAGCTCATCGACGCGTACCTGCACCAGAAGCTCGGAGAGGACAATGACGCGTAGCCAGTTCCGGCGACATTCAGGGGTCGTTCTCATCGCATCACTGTTCCTCGCCCTGACCGTCGGGGTGACGACTCTGGCGATGCCGTCGCCTGCAGTCGCCCAGGACGACGCGCTGGTTGTTCACGATCAGAGTATCGAGATCGACTTCCCGCGACAGGTTACGTTCAATCTCGACATTGACGCTCCTGAACAGGTGCAACGGCTTGAGCTGCGGTATCAGCCGGTCTTCTCAGAGGTCTCCCGTGCTGAACGCCCGGATTTCGAGCCCGGGTCTTCGGTCTCCACCAGTTATGATCTCGATCTGCGGACTCGCTATCTCCCTCCGGGGATCGATGTCGACTACCGCTGGATTGTTACGTTGGAGAGTGGGGAGCAACTCGAGAGCGAGCGGCAGCGATTCTTCTTCAACGACAATCGTTACGACTGGCAGGAGCGAACCGAAGGCGCGGTTTCGATCTATTACTATAGTGGCGGCTCCGGGTTCGGCGATCTGGCGATGGATGTGACGAACCGGACGATCGACCGGTTCGGAACCGACTTCGATGTCGAACTGACTGATCCGATCAACATCGTGCTCTACGGCAGTGTGGCTGATTTTCAGGACGCGCTGCCATACAACAGTCCGGAATGGATTGGCGGGTTTGCCGACCCAAGTCAGAACTTGATTGTCGCCGGAATCTCTCCGGGGGACGGAGCGTCCGCCGAAATGGGACGGATGCTCACCCACGAGGTCGTCCACCTGCTTGTCGCCCAGGCGACGCTGAATCCGTTCAATAGCGCGCCGCGCTGGCTCGATGAAGGCCTGGCGATCAATTATCAGGAAGTTCAGGAGGATCGCTTTCGTCGGGTCCTGGCCCTTGCTGTCGATGACGGTCGTCTGATCCCGCTGCCGGCTCTGCGGTCAAGTTTCCCGAGCGATCCCGATCTGGCGATTCAGTCCTACGCTCAGAGCGAGAGTATCGTCGCGTTTCTGATTGAAGAATATGGACACGACGCGATCGCCTCGATCCTGGATGCGTATCAGGAAGGCGTCTCCCACAGCGAAGCCGTCGAAGTCGGCATGGGGATGACGCTGGAAGAGATCGACGAAGCGTGGAAGGCGTGGCTGGATTACGATGGCGATGTGGCGGATGTCAGCCCCGGCGAGCCGCTGACGCCCGGGCCGCTGGAGCGAGCCGAAGATGTTCTGGTCAACGTGGGACTGATGCCTGTGCTGGTTGTCGGCGGCGCGATCGTTGTTGTCATGGGGCTGGTCAAGATGGTCCG
>SKTL01000246.1 GCA_007122555.1 Thermomicrobiaceae bacterium
AACGTGCGTCACACGGGCAATAAGCCCTTCAACGTGAACGCGGCATGCGAACACGCAATGCCCCTGGAAGCATGGTTACGCGGATATCCGTCGTCCCGGGCTGCTCTCCATCAACCTCGAAAAGTAACGGATCCGGCGCCGTAACCTCAATCCGGGCTCCCCGCATGAACGTGACGGCCGGATGATTTATGTGCCGGCCCAGATAGACGCTCGGCAGGAGTGAACCAAGAAGCGCGTACTTCGGCACATCTTTGAGGACAAGGATATCGAAGAGTCCATCATCCATCGACGCGTCCGGCGCCATCAGCATTCCACCCGCCAGGTAACGCCCGTTGGCCATACAGACCATCGCCAGTTTGTCGTCGTGCACGAGCGCCCCATCAACCCGGACCTGCGCAACGCGCCCCTGAAAGGTAAAAACCGTTCGGGCTGCTCCCAGGAAGTAGGAGATCTTCCCGCCCAGCAGCTTCGACGACCGGTTGATCAGGGCCGCTGTTTCCGCGCCGATCCCGACGTCGCCGGCGTTTACGAAATAACGCGAGCGCGTCCCCTCGACATCCGAATAGTCAACCCGCCCGACATCGAGGGCCCGGACTTCGCCATCGCCAAGCGTCTCCAGTGCGTGTTCGAAGCTCTTGAGTCCGATATTGCGGGAGAAGTCGCGCCCGGTCCCGGCTGGCAGCACGGACACCGTCAATTCAGGCGGCTCACCGTGCGTGGCGGTAAAGAGCCCGTTGACGACGTCATTCAACGATCCGTCTCCGCCAACAACGACGACCTCGTCAACCCCTGTCATGACTGCCTCTCGCCCGAGTCGCAAACCATCACCGCGCGACTCCGTCATGCGGAAGTCGATATCAAACCCGAGTCGCCGCAGCCGTCGATCGATCGTCGGCCAGGCGCGTTGTGTCCGTCCGTTGCCGGACATTGGATTGACAATAACATGAAGTCGACGCCTGGGCTGTTCCACAGTTCTGGACTGGCTCGAATCCAGCGTATTGGTCATTGGCGCCGCTCCTGTCTGCATGCCGCACGGTCTCCCCATCCCGAGGCCGGTTTGGCAGCCATCCTAGCATGATCGCCTCTTAACGTCTGAGCACATGCTCGAACGTGCGGAAGAGATCGGATAGCGGCAGCGAGTTCCAGGTCGAGGAGCCAATGTCTGCCTGTCAATTTCTGATGTAGAATTACCGGACTGTGACCATGAGGAACTGCAGTTCGCTGCGACACGGGTCACCGTTGCGAGATGGCTGAAACCCGGTTATCGCCGAATTGACGTGCATTCTGCCGATTGGTAGCCTGCGCTGATTATCACGATTCCGGCAGTCAGGACGCTGAGCAGCCTTGCGTTGAAACATACGGGGACAATCGCGCATCACAGGCTGTCTCGAGTTGCTGGAGTGTGGGAAGGGATGATCCGTTGACCGACCGCTGGCGCAACCAGCGAACTGGAAATGACGCCGGACCGCCTGAGTCGACTGCATCTCAGTTCGGCTGGAGCATGCCGTCCGGGACCAGCGCTTCGGATCCGGTCAACGATCAACCGAATGCCGAGACCGGACCGCCGTCCGCTGATTCTCCGCAGGCGCCGCACGCCGGGGGATCCGGCGACGACCACGGACAGAGCTCTCATACGACCGGAAAGCTCCCACCGCTTCGCGTCTCAGAGTCCGGTAGCCAGCCAGCGGTTGCCGCGAGTCCGGAAGCACACGCTCCCCGATTCAGCAAACGAAAACGGAAGCAACCGGCAACACTGCCAACACCGGCTCCACAATGGCCTGGGCGGATGCGCTCCGGACATGACCCGTTCCTTCAACGCGTGCCGCATGTTGCGATTATCGCGTTGGCCCTGGCGATTGTTCTGGGCGGGGGATTCTGGTCACAGGACGGCGATCAGTCACCCGTCATGCCGGGTGGCACGGATAACATCCAGTCCGTCAGCAACGGATCATTTGGCGTATTGGAAGCCGGGCAACAGCCGGCCTCCAATACTCGCGGGCTCGTTGCATCAACCGGCGAAAACGTCATGGGCGGCTACTTGTCGACATCATCACTCTCCGTCACCCCGCAGCAGCTCGGAATCGAGACGTACGTCACGCGACAGGGACAGACGATCTCCAGCGTTGCGGTCGATACCGGCCGTTCCGAAGAGACGATTCTCTGGGCGAACGATTACCGGGACCCGGCGCAATCTCTGCCTGCCGGCACGCAGCTTCGCATTCCGCCGACTGACGGAATGCTGCACCTGGTGAATGACGGGGACACGCTGGAGAATATCGCCGAGCGTTACAGCGTCAGTCCGGACGCAATCACGAACTATCAGGCGAACGGCGTGGAGCACTCCGCCGATCTGGTCCCGAACCGGATGATCATGGTGCCCGGCGGCTCGATGCCAATGCGCAACGAAGTGATCATGTACACCGTTCGCGAGGGCGACCAGCTCTGGAACATCGCGGAACGCTTTGGTCTGCGGGCGCAGACTATCCTTTGGACGAACAGTCTGACAAGTTCGAATGACATTGCTCCGGGGCAGCAGCTCGCAATTCTGCCGACCGACGGGATTATGGTCGAGGTTACGGCAGACGATTCAATCGAGTCGCTTGCAGAGCAGTTTAGCGTGTCTCCCTCAGCCATTCGCGACTGGCCTGCCAACGGGCTCGGGACAGACGGAACGCTGATGGTCGGTCAGTCGGTGATGATTCCGGACGGAACCCCGCCATTCGCTGCGGATCCCGAACCGACGCCGGAACCAGAGGAAATCCAGGAGCCGGACGAGTCATTCGTTGCAGAAGAGACCGATGATTTCACCACCGAACCGGTCGGCGGGACTCCACCGGAGCCGGCCGAACCGTCCGGCGCATCGCCACACGGCACTGGCGATTTCATCTGGCCGACCACAGGGGTGATCACGCAATATTTCCACTCGGCGCATAACGGGTGGGATATCGCCAACCGCCCGGGCACTGAGATCTGGGCCGCGGACAACGGACGGGTCATCTTCTCGGGCTGGAACAATCACGGGCTTGGCTATGCGGTTGCAATCGATCACGGCAACGGGTACCAGACCTGGTATGGTCACATGCTGGAGCATCCTCCCGTGCAGGTCGGGCAGTCTGTCGGGAAGGGCGAGTACATTGGTCCGATGGGAAGCACTGGCTTCTCGACTGGGCCGCACGTACACTTCGTAATCGCATACAACGGGGCGTACCAGGATCCTGGTAACTATTTGCGGTAGAGTTTCGCCCCAGGCAGAGGTCGTGTCTGACGTTATGGTAAGATTGTTCGGTTTGAGCAGGCGTCGCCGTTCACTAATGCAGCGCCAGGTACGCGCTGATCCGTTGCGGGGATTTCTGGTCGCATCTTACGATCCCACTAGCGTCATCCCGAGCATTATGAGAGGGATCCCCTCCGCATGATCCGTCCATTAAACGCCTTCTTCGGTCTGTTCAGCAGGGATCTCGGAATCGATCTCGGCACCGCGAACACCCTTGTCTATGTTCGCGGCAAGGGGATCGTGATTTCCGAACCTTCCGTCGTTGCCGTCGACGTCAAGTCAAAGCGCGCGCTGGCCGTGGGCGTTGAAGCCAAGGCGATGGTCGGCAAGACGCCCGGTACGATCATCGCGGTCCGCCCGTTGAAAGACGGGGTGATCGCCGATTTCGATACCGTGGAGATGATGCTGCACTATTTCATTCGCAAGGTTCACCTGCAGCGATTCATGGCGCCGCACCCGCGCGTCGTTATTGGCATTCCGAGCGGCGTCACTGAAGTCGAAAAACGCGCCGCCAAGGATGCGGCATTGAGCGCCGGAGCGCGCGAGGCGTACACCATCGAGGAACCGATGGCGGCAGCGATTGGCGCCGGTCTGCCGATCAACGAGCCGGTCGGGAGCATGATCGTCGATATCGGTGGCGGCACGACCGAAGTCGCCGTCACGTCGCTCGGCGGAATCGTCGTCAACCACTCGATCCGGATCGCCGGCGACGAGATCGACGACGCGATCGTCCAGTACGCCCGGCGGGATCACAATCTGGTAATCGGCGAACGTTCCGCTGAGAACGCCAAGATTTCGGCCGGGTCAGCCTATCCGCTCGAAGAAGAGCGCACAGTTGTCATGCGCGGACGAGACCTGCTGACCGGATTGCCGAAGACGGTCGAGGTGAGCAGCGTGGAGCTTCGGGACGCCATCTCCATTCCGTTGAATTCCATTATTGAGCTGATCAAGACGTGCGTGGAAGAGACTCCTCCAGAACTCGTCGCCGATATCATGGAGCGCGGAATTGTGCTCGCCGGCGGCGGCGGATTGCTCCTCGGGCTTGACAAGCGGTTGCAATCCGAGTTGCGCATGCCGGTCTACCGGGCGGATGACCCCCTGACCTGCGTTGTGCGCGGAACCGGGCGCGTGGCCGAAGCGTTGCATCTCTACCAGCGCGTCCTTGCGGGTGGCCAGGAGCTGCGCCGTCAATCCGGCCGCTAGTCCCCGCGGATTTGTGATGCGATCCGGTCTGGAAATCTTCCCATGCTCACAGTAAACCTTCGACAGACCATCGTGTTGATATTCCTCTTCGTTGTGGTCAGTACTGGCCTGATCATGCTCGATTCGCAAGATCGACTTGACTGGCTTCGTTCTCCGGCAAGCCAGATCTTCAGTCCGGTTGTCTGGGTCTTCGACCGTATCGGAACCGGAGCTGGCTCAATCAGTTCCGGGAACCCGACGGAGCTGGAAGTCGAACTCGAGGCTGTCAAGCAGGAACGTGATCAGCTCCTGTCCGAAAATGCCGAGCTCCGCGTGCTTGAAGAGGAAGTCGAGCAGCTTCGCAACCAGCTCGATTTCCAGAACGCCTATCCGGATCTTGAACCGGTCCCCGCAAACGTCATCAGCGAGGACCCGAAGGGCGTGGAACGGATCCTGATTATCGATCAGGGTCGCAATGCCGGCATTCGCACCGGCATGGCCGTCGTGAGTCCGGAATTCTTTGTCGGCCAGGTGACGAATGTCGACGATCATCGCGCCCGGGTAACGCTCATTCTGGATGCCGCCGCCCAGATTGGCGGGATAACGCAGGACTCCGACGCCGAGGGCGTTGTCTACGGGCGCTGGCAAGCGGGCGGGCTGATCGAGATGCGACACATCGACGCCGATGCCGAGGTGCAGGTCGGCGAGCTGGTCGTCACCTCGGGACGAACCGCGCGCGTGCCGCCAGGCCTGATTATCGGCCGAATCTCGGAGGTGGATCTGGATGTGCAGGCGGATACCCAGACCGTAATGTTGACGCCGATGCTCGATTTCCGGGCGCTCCAGTCCGTAACCGTAATCCTGAGCGACGACGTGCCGGAAGAGGTGGAGGTAGAAGATTGACGTTTGATGTCCGCCTTGGTCTGGCCATCGCCGCCGGGAAGATGAGCGCGCTGTCGATTCGACGGCTCGGACGCGGCGGAGGAACGGCGCTCCCCGGGATCGTCTCCAACACGATTGACAACGACATTCTCGACAAGTTGGCCACCCGCGTTCCGGGCGGCTGTGTTGTCGTCGCCGGAACGAATGGCAAGACAACAACATCCCGGATTCTGGCCGAGATCCTGGAACGCTCAGGGCTCCGTGTGATCCACAATCGATCTGGCTCAAACCTTGTTCGCGGCATAACGGCCGCATTTACGGAACAGGTGTCCGTCTCGGGTCAACCATCCGGACAGATTGCCGTCATTGAGACGGACGAAGCCGCCCTCCCGGAGATTGTTCGGCGCACGAAGCCGCGGTTGATCGTGCTGCTCAACCTCTTCAGGGATCAACTCGACCGCTACGGTGAACTCGATACGATCGCCCGCATGTGGCGGGAAACGCTTGACGGGCTTGATTCGTCGCAGACACTGTTGATCAACGCCGACGACCCCGCGCTGGCGGCGATCAGCGAAGACTCCCCGGCAACACGACTAACATTCGGGTTTCAGGAATGTGCGCATACGCTGGACCATCTTCCCCATGCGGCGGACGCCGCGGTCTGCCGCCGGTGCGGCGCGACCTTGACCTACGACGAGCTCTATCTCTCACACCTTGGCGCCTATCACTGCATGCAGTGCGGCTACCGGCGTCCAACGCTCGACTACGGCGCGACCGACATCCAGCTGTACGGCCTGGAATCCGGTCACCTCGCGCTCGGAACCGGCGAGGATGCGCTGGAGATCGACGCCGAGCTGCCTGGTCTGTACAACCTCTACAACGTTGCTGCGGCCGCGGGAGCCGCGTTAACGCTCGGCATGCCTGGATGGGTCGTGAAAGCCGGAATCGGGGAGTTCAAGGCGGCGTTTGGGCGCATCGAGCGGGTGGAGATCGACAACCGCCAGCTGGTGCTGATGCTGATCAAGAACCCGACCGGATTCAACGAGGTGCTGCGCACGCTGGCGATGAGCGCGATGACCGATCCAGTGATGATCGTCATCAACGATCTGGATGCCGACGGACGGGACGTCTCCTGGCTCTGGGACGTTGACGCCGAACATCTGGCCGAGGTCGACGCGCCGCTCTACACCGCGGGCATTCGCTCCGGCGACATGGCCGTGCGGCTGAAGTACGCAGGCATCTCCCCAGAACGCATCACGCCGCTGGGCGACCTGGACGGGGCGCTCGACCGATTCATCGAAGCCATTCCCGAGGAAGGAACCGCGTTCGTGCTGCCAACCTACACCGCGATGCTCCGTCTCCGGGAACTACTCTATCAACGAGGCGTCGTCCAGATGTTCTGGGAACAGTAGGGAGTATTCGATGAAGCTGACGATCTGCTGGCTCTACGGCGATACGATGAACATCTACGGCGATCGCGGAAACGTTCTGGCGCTGGCGCAGCGAGCCCGGTGGCGAGGAATAGATGCGGAGATCACCACGCTTGCCGTTGGCGAGCCGCTTGATCCTGACAGCGTCGACATCTTCTTCTGGGGCGGCGGACAGGATCGAGAGCAGATCCCGGTATCGCGGGATATCCAGGGTGAGAAGGGCGATCTCTTGCGACGGACGCTGGAAGACGGCGCTCCGATGCTCTCCGTGTGCGGCGGATATCAGCTGCTCGGCAAACACTATCACCCGTACGGCGAAGCGCAACTGCCCGGAATCGGGTTCTTCGACGCCTGGTCCGAAGCCGGTCCGGAACGGTTCATCGGCAATGTCGTGGTCGAGAGCGACCGTTTTGGCTCCTTGGTCGGATTCGAGAATCACAGCGGTCTGACATTTCTCGGACCGACGGCGGAACCGCTCGGGCGGGTCCGGGTTGGCCGCGGAAACAACGGCAAAGATGGAACCGAAGGATGCATCCGGCTGAACACGCTCGGTTGCTATCTGCACGGCGCGCTCCTGCCCAAGAACCCGGCAGTCTCAGATTTTCTCGTCCGGGCTGCGCTTGAGCGCAAGTATGGGGTGACCGAGCTCGAGCCGCTCGACGACGACCTGGAAATGATCGCCCACCAGGAAGCGGTTCGCCGCGCAGAAGCGACGCGCTAGCGCTCACGGCGGGACTTCCTCGTTCATCGCCGCCAGTAGTGGCAAACCTGTTCCCGGGCAGCCGGTTCGCCAATGCCGCGTGGCACAATCTGAGTGGCGCGGCGAACCGTTCGCCGTACCGGGTTACCTATCACTCAGGGTCGTCCGTGTTCAACTTTCTCATCATCATCATCGCCTATTTTCTGGTGATCGCCATGCTGGCGATCGGCGTTGTCGGGCTGCAACCAGGTGCGGTTCGTCCAATGCTGCGCGCGCCGCGACATTTCCTGCGACTGCTCATCAGCAAACGCATGCGACAGAATCATGCCCTGGAACACGCTACCATTACGATTCTCCAGCAACGACATCGCGTTCGTGGGGTCGTCGGCATGCCGGCCGAGGATGGATTTCACATCCGCGGCAGAGTCTCGCCAGACGCGGTCATCAGCGCGACGCAGGAGGGGATTCGTCGTCTGAAGAAGGGTGAACGGAAACTGGCCTGGAGCAATCGATGCCCGACATCGCTGGTGGCGACGCAGCTGCTCCTGGCGATTGTGTTTCTGGCTATTGTCCTGGCGATCTGGCGAGAATTCACCGCGCCGCCGTTTCTGATCGCACTGCTCGGAGGCGCCCTGCTTGGCCCGCCGGTGAGCCCCTACCTGCAGCGGCTCCTGCTCGTGGATCCGAATCCAGGGAACCTGCAGTTCCGCGATATTGAAATTCAGCAGCCGACCGGCCGGTTGGCTGTGCTCTCGTTCGTGGTGTATGCGCCCATGCTTGTTCGCACGGCGTCAGTCCCGGCTGACGGGCGAGTTCCAGATGGGGACGTCACGCTGATAACGCGCGAGAGGGAAGAAATACCCGCCGGAAAATACCGGCTCCGCGAGTGAGCCAGTACCGGCGGGATTGCGCGCGTCTTCAGTTCGGCAGGTTGGTTAGCGCCGATCGGATTGCGGGGAGTCAGCTCGAACCGGTACAGGCGCCGGCGCCTGTTGGTTTACCGGAGTCAGGGCGTGACGCAGGCGATCGAGACCGGCCTGAATCAGCCGTCCAATTTGCTCGATCATGTGGCGGGATGTCCTCTCCATAGAATCGTGGGCTGTTGCCCGTTTCCTCAATCATTGATATAACGCATCGGCCGTGCCCGAGTTTCCGGGATCGTGCAATGTGTGCGCTAAAGGATCTCGTTCCGACGGCCTGAACTTGACATACGACGATTCGGATTATACCAGTGTCACGACTCCTGCTCGCACAATCTGGCGGCGCAACCGCTGTGATCAATGCATCCCTGGTTGGCGCTATCGAGGCCGCTCGGTCAAGCGATCAGATTGACGCGATCGCCGGCGCCCGGAACGGGATCGAGGGACTGCTGGCGGAACGGCTGGTCGACCTTGGCGCTCAGTCGACGGCGACGCTTGACCGGCTGAACCGAACACCCTCGGCCACGCTCGGCACAACCCGCCAGAAGATGACCGACGAGATGGCTGTGCGAACGCTGGAGATTCTGGAGCGTTACGGCATCAACCTTGTCGCGTTTATCGGCGGAAACGACACGGCGGACTCGGCAATGCGCCTGGCGGCGGCGGCGAGGCAGACCGGTCAACCGCTGCGGGTCATCAGCATCCCGAAAACCATCGACAACGACCTTCCATCGACTGACCACTGTCCGGGATATGGGTCCATCGCGCGATTTATCGCGCAGGCGACTCGCTCGTCAGGCATTGACACCGCTGCAACGGCGCAGCTCTACCCGGTCAAGCTGATCGAGGTGATGGGACGAAATGCCGGCTGGGTGGCGGCATCGTCAGCGCTCGGCCAGGTCGATCATAGCGATCCGCCACACCTGATCTTCTTCCCGGAGCGGCCGGTTAGCTCAACCGACGAATTCCTCGAAGAAATCGCCCGGACCCACGCCGAGCGCGGACAGGTTGTCGCGGTCATTCCCGAGACGATGCGGGATACCGAGGGCAACCCGCTCAGCGGCAACACCGTGGTCTGGCGAGATTCATTCGGCCATCCCTACTACGGCGGCCCGGGCCCGGCCCTGACCTCGGCAGTCCAGGAGAAACTCGGGTTGCGCGCCCGGTATGACAAGCCGGGGACGATTTCCCGCATGTTTGAACTGTCGATATCGGAACCGGACCTGATGGCCGCCCGGGAATGCGGCGCAGCCGGCGTTCGGTTGTTGCTCGATGGGCGCTCCGAGGTTATGGTGACCATCGAACGAACAGGCAACGAACCGTTCGCGATCACGACCGGCTGCGTCGGCCTGGAAACCGTCGCCAACCGGGAGCGGTTGCTGCCCGATGAATACATTGGCGCTGATGGTCGCAGCGTCACCGCCGCATTCCGCACGTACGCATTGCCATTGATCGGCGGGCCGCTGGAGCCATACGGCCGGCTGGACGACCTGCCGTTCCGGCCATGACGGCGAGTCAACCGGGGAAGAGCTTGAATCTGCCCCCAC
>SKTL01000112.1 GCA_007122555.1 Thermomicrobiaceae bacterium
GATCGAGACATGATCGAGGCCGCGTATGCGGCAGGTTTGCGGCACTTCGGGGAGAATCGCGTACAGGACATGCGTGACAAGTTCGAAGTCTCGGTAGGCCCGGACTGCGTTGTGCACTTGATCGGACATCTACAGACGAACAAGGCTCGCGACGCGGTGCGCTATTGCCAGATAGTCGAATCTGTCGATCGTACATCGCTCGTGGACGCGCTGCAGCGGCGTTGCGAACTGGAACAGGTGACGCTCGACATCCTGATTCAGGTAAACATCGCCGGTGAGGAGCAGAAGCACGGATGCGATCCGAACGAGCTCGAGGAGCTTGTTGTCTACGCGGCGAAGCAACCGAACTTGCAGGTTCGTGGGCTCATGACCATCGCGCCGCTCGTCGACGACGTTGAAGAGACACGCGCGGTCTTTCGGGGACTGCGAGAATCTCGTGATCGCCTGAAGGAACAGCATAAGAACCTGCAACTGACGCATCTCTCCATGGGGATGACCAATGACTACTGGGTTGCGATTGAAGAGGGCGCGACGATGATTCGGCTGGGCCGAGCGATTTTCCAGGGATAGGTCGGTATCAATGGCGATGAGCGAGTATCCGGAGCTGGTCGTCTCCAGCCTGGGAAGCGGCAGTAACGGGAATGCGTTTCTTGTCGAATTCGGCGATCAACGCCTGTTAATCGATGCTGGCGTGCCGATCAGAACGTTGCTCGCCTGTTTGCAACGCAGATCGCTCTCGCCGGCGGACCTGACGGCTGTATTGATATCGCACGAGCACACCGATCATGTTCGCGCACTGGCTCAACTGCTCGGTCGAACCCGGTTGCCAGTGATCGCCTCCAGAGGCACGCACGCCGGGATGCTCAACGTCCCGCACCGTGATCGACACGTCCTGCCAGCGCTGGAGCAAACCTCGATCGGCGATGTGAACGTCACTGCGATACCGGTCGCTCATGACGCCAGAGAGCCAACTGGGTTTTTCATAGAAACACCGACCGCGAGCGTTACGATCATGTCTGACGTCGGGGAGATTTCCGATGTCAACGCCGATTTCGCGGCGCAAGCCGACCATCTTATCGTCGAGTCCAACTATGACGAGGGATTGTTGCGTTCGGGCCCCTACCCCGCCTATCTGAAGCGCCGCATTCGATCGGCGGACGGACACCTCAGTAACGATGATTGCGCATCGTTTCTTCGGGCAACGATCGGGGACAAGACGGGCGAGATCTGGCTGTGCCATATTTCCGAAAACAACAACAGTCCCCAACTGGCGGTTGAGGCGACCGCACAGGCGCTGAAATCGGACGGGATCGTGCGCGATGTGACCGCGTTGCCTCGGTACGATGGCACCGTGCTGACCTGGCGCTCAACTGAGAAGCGTACGCCGATCCAGCAATCATCGCTTCCGTTTTAGCACTGGGTCGCCCAGAAACGCGGCGCCCGTTTTCGCTCAGGTTGACCGGGGCAACCCGCCATAAGGCGCAGACTTACTCTGCCCTACCCCTCAGGATTCGTGGAATCTCGTCTAATCAGCGGCTTCGCCCTGTGACTGGTACTGCATCGTATAGAGCAGGTAGTAGTGACCACGCTTCTCGATCAGTTCGTCGTGGGTGCCTTCTTCGACGATTTCACCTTGATCGATCACGATGACCTTCGTCGCTTCGCGCACGGTGGACAACCGGTGAGCGATCATGAAGGCGGTACGTCCTTTCAGAATCGTGCGAAGGGCATTCTGAATCACCAGCTCGGTTTCCGTATCAACGCTTGAAGTTGCTTCATCGAGGACAACGATTCGGGGATCCGCCAGCAATGCTCGCGCGAATGATACGAGCTGGCGCTGTCCGACCGAGAGCGTGATGCCGCGCTCATTGACTTCAGTGTCGTAGCCATAAGGCAACTGTTCAATGAACTGGTGTGCGCCAACCGCCCGGGCTGCTTCTTCGATTTCTTCGTCGGTGGCGTCCATGCGGCCGTACTTGATATTCTCCCGGATTGATCCGGTAAACAGGAACGTATCCTGAAGGACAATGCCGAGCTGTTTTCTGAGCGATTGCTGGGTGACATCCCGGATGTCGTAGCCGTCAATCCGAATGCTCCCGTCCCAGACATCGTAGAAGCGCGCAAGCAGACTGATGATCGAACTCTTGCCGGCTCCAGTCTCACCAACCAGCGCAATGGAATCGCCCGGGTTCGCCTTGATGTTGATCCCGCGCAGCACTGGTGTGTCTTCGTATCCGAAATGGACGTTATCGAACTCAACGGTTCCCTGAACTTCGGGGAGTTCGATCGCGTCCGGACTGTCGGTAATCTCGGGTTCTACGTCTTCCAGCTCGAAGATGCGTTCGCCGGCAACCATCGCCGCCTGCATCGTGTTATAGCGTTGAGAGAGTTCGCGCACCGGTTCGTAGAATCGGCTGATGTAGGCCGCGAACATGAAGAGCTCACCGATCGTGAACGCTGCGCCGCCGAGGATCAGTCGTCCGCCAACATAGAGGACGAGTGCGGTAGCCAGCGCTTCAACGAGCTGGACAATCGGGAAGAGGACCGCGCCGAGTCGGGCGGCCCAGAGGTTCGCTTCCAGGTTGTCGTGGTTGACTCCGTCGAACCGGTCCATGTTCTCGTCTTCGCGCGAGAATGCCTGCACCACCCGGACTCCGGCGATGCTCTCCGCCAGGTTGGCGTTTACGCGGGCCATCGTCAGTCGGGTAGCCCGGTAGGCTGAGATTGCGTACCGGCGCCAGATGACCATTGTCACTGCCATGATCGGCATGACCGAGAACGCCAGCAATGCGAGTTGCCAGTTTGTGTAGAGCATGATCCCGATAATGCCGAACACAATAATGAAGTCGCCGATGACGCCGATCAGCCCCTCGGTGAACAGCTCGTTAATCACGCTCACATCATTCTGCACCCGTGACATCGTGGAGCCGACGCCACGTTTGTCAACATGGCGAATGCCGAGGCGCTGCAAGTGCCGGAACAGCGTCGACCGCAGACTGTAGACGATCGCCTGGCCAATTTGAGAAGTGAAATAGACCTGACCATAGAAGGTGAAAAAGCGAACGACAATCACGAAGCCGAGGGCCAGGAGCAACCAGTTGAGCGCCTCAGTTCCCGTTGTTCCGAAGAATGCCCTGGGCGAGCCGGGATCGACGACGTCGATACCAAGACCGAACAGGTAGGGCAGCGCGAGATCCGCGCCTGCCGTGAGCGCCATCAGGAACGCGGTGAAGATCATCTTGCCGCGATATGGCATGGCGCGCTGGAGCAACCGCGCCGCGACGCGCCGGTCGTACGCTTTCCCGAGGACTTCTTCGTCTGGAGTGACCTTGTGACTTACGACCATACCGATGGAGATCAGTCAGCGACCGCCGCGACCTCCTCCTGCTCTTTCAACTGAAGTTCGTAGATATTCGCGTATATTCCGCCGTAATCCAGCAACTCGTCGTGAACGCCTCGTTCGACGATCCTGCCCTGGTCCATTACGAGGATCTGATCAGCCGATTTAAGCGTCTGCAGTCGATGCGCGATCACGAATGTCGTTCGATCCTGCATCAGCACCGTGAGCGCCTGCTGGATAGCGAATTCGGTCTCGGTATCCACGTTAGATGTCGCGTCGTCGAGTATCAGAATCGAAGGATCCATCAACAGGCCGCGGGCGATCGATATTCGCTGTTTCTGCCCTCCGGAGAGCGATACACCGCGTTCTCCGATGACCGTTTCGTACCCCTCCGGCATATCCATAATGAAGTCATGCGCCCGGGCAGCCTTCGCCGCGGCGATAACCTCCTCGTCGGTGGCGCCTTGGCGGCCGTAAGAGATGTTTTCCTTGATCTTCACCGAGAACAGGAACGTATCCTGCAGGACAATGCCGATCTGACGCCGCAGCGTCCGCAGGTCGAGATCGCGAACGTCATGCCCGTCGATCAGCACTCGGCCTTGAGTTACGTCGTAGAAACGAGGGATCAGCGCGGTGATTGAGCTCTTGCCGGCGCCGGTCGATCCAATCAGCGCAATCCGCTGGTTGGGCTGCGCTTCCAGATTGATCTCTTGCAGCGCGTACTCGGTGGTCTGTGGGTATCGCAGCCAGACGTCTTCAAACTGGACACGGCCGGTAATGTTCTCCAACTTGACGGCGTCAGACTTTGACCTAATTGATGGACGAGCATCGAGGATCTCGAAGATCCGCTCGCCGGACGCCATTGCACGGGCAACACTGTTGACGACGAATCCGAGCTGACGGATTGGCCCCTGAAGCATCGCCAGATAGAGATAGAAGGCCGAGAGTTGGCCGACAGTAAGGTCTCCCGATACGATCAATCGTCCACCGAACCACAGAACAATCGCCACCGCGAGCATCGAAAGCATCGTCATGAACGGGAAATAGAAGGCGGATTTCTTGATGGCGTCGATGTGCCGGTCGTAGAGCCGGGTGAGTTCCGAATCGAACTCGTCGATTTCTCGATCTTCCTGGGCGAACGACCGAACGACCCGGGCGCCGGCGAGGTTTTCCTGCATACGCGTGGTCATGACGCCGAACTGCTGCTGAACTGCGAGGTAAAGCGGGCGGATCGTCCGGCCAAAATTGACCGCCGCTCCGATGAGAACAGGCATTAGTGCGAGTGACAAGAGCGCCAGCTGCCAGTTGATCGTCAGCAGAATGATCGTGATGATAATCAGCATACCCGCTGTCTGAACAAGCATCCGCAGCGAAAACATCAGGAATCGTCGAATGCTGTTGATGTCCTCGGTACCGCGGGACATGAGCTGGCCGGTATGTGAACGGTCGAAGAATGAGAATGGCAGGAACTGCATGTGGCCGTAGAGACGGTTGCGGATGTCGTATCCGACACGCTCGGCGAGGAACTGGAACATGTAGCTGCGAAGGAACGTGAATATGCCCTGAGTAAATCCCACTCCAACGATTGCCAGGACGCCGATGGTAAGGATCCGTGTGCTTTCTGCAATGAGTCCGCCGTCAATCACCAGCTCGACCAGGCGGGGGATGACGAGCTGCATACCTATGCTGACGACCATCGCCGCATAGCCGAGGAGCATGTACTTCCAGTATGGGCGGATGTACCCGAAGATACGAAAAATGATTCGCACGTTGACCCTTGCCGACCCAATCCAGTGCTACCGTCTCTGAATATAACATCTGCGACAACTATAATAGCGCATGACAGCAGCTTCGCCTGTTCATGTTTGCCGTTAACGACGCGATTGACGGGACAAGATGGCGGCCTCCGGTGAACGGGACCGTTCTTGACCATGGTTGGGCCCGCGCGTACAATAGGTACGTACAGAGGAGGCGGAGGGAAGCGGACCAGGAGAGGTCGGGTCGTGGACGCAGAAAGACCTAACTATCGAAAAGCAATGGACGATGCGTTGCTCCTTGTATACAGCCACCATCATCGCCTGATGCGTCGTCTTCATCCAGATACCGTGCGAAAACTTGAAATCGAAGATCTGCGGGCGGGCCCGATGGGTCAAGACCTCGAAAAGCTCTCGGCAATCGCTCAGGGGGAAACGCGAGAAGAGCGAGAGCGAGTACTCGAGGCCATCGAATCCGTATTGCAGATGCTCTTCTGGCCGCCAGGGTCAGATGCGTATCAGGTTCCCAGAAGTTTCTGGGAGACTGATCTCGGTCGCATGATTTCGATGGCCAAGTTCCGATCGTACGAACCGGCTGATCTCGTCAGCATCGGTAATGCCGCTCAGCAACTCGGCGTTACCCGGCCGACGATTTATCGTTGGATGGATGACCGAACGTTGGGATATGTTCGGGATGAGATGTCCGGCAGGACATTCGTCGTTCGAGACGACGTCGACGTTCTTCGTCAGCACGGTGGCGAGGAGACGATGGAAGGTCCTTCCTGATCGCCGATTCTCCATGACTCAGTGATGGGCAAAGTCGGAGTTCATTCGAACTCCGGCTTTGTTGACTCGCGAGATTCTGCGCACCTCCAGAGTTGCACTCATTCCAGATGGCCGGGACTCACCGGGGAGCTCCGGAATCGTCCCTCGGGGAACGCGGTCAGCATTCCTGCCCGCGAGACGTGCTACTCACCGGCCTGCTCGGCAAGGTATCTCGCCTCTTCGATAGCGATCATCTGAACGATATCAGCGCGCGTCACGATCCCGATCAGTTGCTTGCTCTCAGCATCAACGACCGGTATCGCGTTGATCCGCCGTTCATACATGATTGTCGCGGCGTCCTGGACGCTATCTTCAGGATGCAGCGTTACCACCGGATAACTCATCAGCTCGCGAGCAGTGGTTGCCAGGATTCTCCTGAGCTGCTCGGGGTTTCCGGTGCCGGGCACCTGGAAGTAGACATCGATAAACGGCAAGTAAATGGGGCCGTCGAACTCTGTCTGGCGCGAAATCAAGTCGTAATCGGTGACCATTCCGATCACTTTGCCCTGCTCGGTCACCGGAATCGAACTTACGTCGTTTTCCCAGATCAGCTTCGCCACTTCACCGACATCCGTCTCAGCGTTGCACGTGATGACCGATCTGGTCATGATTTTTTCAACAGCGGTATCTACCGTCATCTCTGTGTCTTGCCCCTTCTCGCGAATAACTCACGAACTCGGTCGCTGTATGCGTTCTCTCGACGCCGGGATCTCACGAATTATGTCAGTGGCGAGGTATCCCACCCGTCCGTGCAATGCTTCGGCCTCAGCAACGGCGGCCAGTCCGAGCTCAACGGCGGCAACTGACGCTGATCGGGGATCCAGCCCCTGAGCAAGAAAGGCTCCGATCATCCCTGAAAGAACATCCCCTGTGCCCGCGGTCGCCAGTCCGATGGGGGCTCTATTTGCGACGAACAGCTGTCCGTCCGGGGCAGCGATTACCGTGTACGCGTGTTTCAGGACGACAACCTGCCCGAACTTTCGCGCCGCATCCAGGGCGTGCTTCCAAGGGTCGCCTTCAACCTCGCCGCGTTCGATCCCGAGCAATCGTCCGAGCTCGCCAGCGTGTGGCGTCAGAACGAGCTCGGCGCGTTGCAGTGTGGTCCACCATTCGTCTCGACCAGACAACCAGTTGAGCGCGTCGGCATCCAGGACGGCTCGTCCGCTGAACGGTTCTACGTGTTCGGCGCTTGGGTGCGAGCCGAACCCGATGCCGCTTCTGGTTGATTGATCGAAGCCGAGAAGCTGGGCCAGAAACTCCGGAATCGGTGCGTCCGTGCCGAGCCCGGGACCGATGACCATTGCGTTCATACCGGACTCGTTTTCGCGTACGATCGAGGCCATCTTCTTCCCGGCAGACGGGTGCTCGGATACCGGCAACGGGACGAACGTAAGCTCCGGAACGGCTGTCGCAATCGAGCTGATAATTGACGACGGAGCGGCGACGCTTACCAGGCCCGCTCCAGTGCGCAATGCGGCTTCGCCGGCCAGTCTCGGCGCGCCGTAGTAGTTTGGCGCACCCCCGACGACCAGCAGCGATCCGGCGCTCCGCTTGTGTACACCGGCGCGGCGCTGCGGCAGGAGCGGGCGAACCGCCGAGGATGTCACCAGATACGGAACCGTTTCATCGATGTTGTCCGGGAGTGATAATCCGATATCGATTGCGCGAAACTCGCCGGTGAACGACGCTCCAGGCATTTTGTACGCGCCAATCTTCGGCAGCCCGATCATCGCCGTGACATCAGCGTGGAGCGCGCCTTCGGCGATCTCACCGCTATCCGCATCAAGCCCTGAAGGCAGATCAACGGCCCATATCTCCAGATAGCGTCGTTTCTGAACCTCGCGGACAATGTCGAAAGCTTCAACGACCTCGTCCGGCAATTGAGCTCGGCTACCGGCGCCGAATACGGCATCGACAACCACATCTGCATCGTTCATCAGGGCGTGCAACTCCGGTTTCGAGGTGAGCCGTTGCATCGATTTCAAGACGTCCCGGTCCACGGGCGCTGTTTCCTCGCCATCGCGGCTCCAGGACCATATCGAGACGTTCCACCCGTATTCGATGAGCTGGGAGGCGATGACAAGTCCGTCACCGCCATTGTTGCCTGGTCCGCACAGGATCACCGCCTTGTCAGCGTCAATCGCCGAAGCCTCGATGAAATCAGCAATCGCAGCGCCGGCTCTGAGCATGAGTTCGGCTTCAGTCACTCCGGACTGAATAGTCACTTCTTCAGCTCGTTTAACCTGGGCGGCAGTGAACAAGGGAATCACGTCGTCTCGTCCTCTCCATAGGAGCCTGGTAATTTCGTGGCGGCAACCATGGCGATTGAATCGCTTCGACTGTGCGTCAGCGAAATCGCGATGTGACGGAATCCAAGCTGCCGGGCGCGTTTGGCGGCGGTTTCGTGCAGCTTGACGATCGGCTTACCGCGGCGGTTGGGGAGCGTTTCAATATCCCGCCAGCGGATACCGCGCACGCCCGTCCCAAGCGCCTTCATCACGGCTTCCTTGGCCGCAAACCGAGCCGCCAGCTCCGCGGGGCGATTCCCGTATCGGTCCCGTTCACGCTCTGTATAGATGCGATTGAGGAAGCGCAGTCCAAAGCGATCCAGCGCCGCCGCTATGCGCTCGATTTCAATCGCGTCAACACCTACTTCAACGGGACCTGCTGCTTCAGGGTCCCAGATTGGCTCGTACTCAGCGCCCGATGCCTGCATAGATGAATCCCAACTTTCGCGCGGCTTCTGGATCGTAAATGTTTCGTCCGTCGAGCAAAATTGGAGTCTGCAACAGATCGCGGACTCGCTCCAGGTTCGCCTGACGGAATTGGTTCCATGGCGTAATCAGCAGCAGCGCATCGGCGCCGTCCACCGCATCATATTGATCCATAGCGTAATCGATTTCCGGGAGTTCTGAGCGGGTGTTCTCGATCGCGGCCGGATCATAGGCTGAGACGCTTGCGCCGCGCTGCAACAGCATACGGATGACATCAAGCGCCGGAGATTCGCGAATGTCGTCCGTATCCTGCTTGAACGAGAGCCCCCAGACGGCGATCCGTTTTCCGTTAAGGTCCTGGAGGATGTCTTGAAGTTTGTGTACGAACCGCCGGCGCTGGTCCTGATTAATCTCAAGAACCGCGTGGAGCAACTGCGGGTGACATCCCGATTCCGCTGCCATGTGCGCGAGTGCACGTACATCTTTCGGGAAGCAGGAACCTCCAAACCCGATTCCAGCGTCAAGAAACAACGGTCCGATCCGCGGATCCAGTCCCATTCCCCGGCTGACCACGCTGATGTCGGCATTGACTCCTTCGCAGATCTGGGCCATCTCATTAACAAAGCTGATCCGGGTCGCCAGAATCGCGTTTGACGCGTACTTAATCATCTCGGCGGTCCTTATGTCCGTCAGCACGAAGGGCGCGTTAAGCGTTGAGTACAGTGAAGCGACCGCATCGCAGGCGGTGGAGTCATCCGATCCCAGAACGATTCTGCTCGGTTCAAACACGTCTCGGACCGCGTTCCCCTCTCGCAGGAACTCAGGATTGCTGACGACCGCAAACGTTGCATCCTCAGATTTGGTCTGGGTGATGATCGAGGCGACGAGATCGCCGGACCCGATCGGCATCGTGCTCTTGTTAATGATGTACGTATGGCCACGGAGCGCCTCTCCAAGCATCGTCGCGGCGGAACGCACCATCCGCATGTCCGCTTCGCCGTTGAAGGCTGATGGCGTGTCAACGCAAATGAAGGCGAACTCCGATTCACTGACTGAGTCCTCGTATGACGTGGTGAACTCAAGACGTCCGGCCGAGATGTTCCGCTGGAGCATCTCTTCAAGACCGGGCTCGAAGATAGGACAGACTCCGGATTGCAGCTGTTGGACCTTGGCCTCGTTGACATCAACACCGTAGACACGGTTGCCAAGATCGGCAAAGGCGGCGCCATAGACGAGGCCGACGTAGCCGGCGCCGATAATTGAAATCGTAGCCA
>SKTL01000283.1 GCA_007122555.1 Thermomicrobiaceae bacterium
AAGCTCCTCGACAAGAGGCGATGCGACGTCCGGCTGGGCGGCTTCAATGAAACTCGGGCGGCGGCCCTTGCGCACGTTTCCATACAATGTGAATTGTGAAACCACCAGAGCGCTCAGGCCCAGATCAACCGCGGACCGGTTCAGCTTGCCCTCATCGTCTTCGAAGATGCGAAGATTCGCGACTTTCCCGGCGAGGTACCCCGCATCATCCGCGGTGTCTTCGTGCGTTACCCCAACGAGGAGCAAGACCCCTTTCCCGATCTCGCCAACGGTTTCGCCATCGACGACGACGTTCGCCTCACTCACCCGCTGCACCAGAACCCGCATCGTTTACCCCCCGTCCCGCATCACGATTCGCGTTCGGGATTGGACGGCGCCAGCAAGACGGTCGCCATTGCCGCAATCCCTTCCCGTCTCCCGGTAAATCCCAATCCTTCTGTCGTCGTCGCTTTTACATTAACAAGTTCGGTTGCAATTGCAAGTAACTGACTGATTCGGGCCCGGATCGCATCCCGATGAGGCCCGATCTTCGGCTCCTCCGCCATGATCACGAGATCAACGTTGCCGACCGACCACTGTTCTCCCGCAATCCGGAGGGACATCTGCAACAGATCGCCACTATCGGCGTCACGCCAGCGCTCATCAGACGGCGGAAAGTGCTCGCCGATATCGCCTTTTCCCGCTGCTCCGAGAATCGCGTCAGTAATCGCGTGGAGCGCAACATCAGCATCGGAGTGTCCTTCAAGCCCGCGTTCAGAAGGGATATCAACACCACCCAGCACCAGTCGCCTGCCTGCCGCGAATCGGTGCACGTCATAGCCAATCCCAACCCGCATCATCTAACTGGACCCGTTCCTGTGCAGAATCGCCTCCGCCACCAGCGCGTCGGTCGCCGTCGTAACTTTGATATTGGCTGGATCACCGGGAATAACGTGGACCGCGTATCCGGCAGCTTCCAGAATCGCCGCCTCATCGGTCGCCTCGATGTCGGGCGGAAACGTGTCGTACGCGGCGATCAGCCAGTCGCGGCGAAATACCTGGGGCGTCTGGACCGCTATCAGTTCACGTCGATCGATCGTGCCGACCACTACGTCATGCTCTACCCGTTTGATGGTGTCGGTGACCGGCGTCCCTGGTATCACCGCGCCATGCTCGGTCGCCGCGTTTACCGCTGTCGCTGCGAGTTCCGGTGAGACGGCCGGGCGCGCCGCATCGTGAATCAGCACCAGCTCGCACGATTCATCGAGCGCTCGAACGCCGGCTCTGACTGACTCCATCCGGAGAGCGCCGCCGCGGACAGTACCAATCGGGACGGCTGATTCAATGCGGGAAATGAGGTCAATAACCGGAAACTGGTTGGCGTCGCTCACCACCACAACGACCTGCGAAAGAACGTTCGCGTTGATCAGCGCCCGAAGTGTCCACTCCAGCACCGGCTGGCCGGCTATCCGCACGAGGGTCTTGTCTTCAGGCCCGAAGCGGCTCGCCTGTCCGGCCGCCGGAATAATAGCGCCACAGGTCATGGCGCCGGCGTTTCCCCGGAATCGAGCCGGGCGAACATCATCCGACCGCTGCTGGTCTGCAGCGTTCTGGTGACGACGATGGAGACAGTTTCTCCGACATGCGGTTCGCCGCCGTCCACAACCACCATTGTCCCATCATCGAGGAAGCCGACCCCCTGCATGTATTCCCGTCCCTTCTGCACCAGTTTGAGGTCGGTTTCGTCTCCGACCGCAAGCGCCGGACGCATGAGATCGGCAAGATTATGCAGGTTCAACACCTGAACATCCTGTAGTCCGGCCACACGTTCGAGATTCGTGTCTCCGGAAAGCACCGGAATGTTCATGGTTCGGGCGACATTGACCAGCTGAGAGTCGACATCCGGCCCATCAGCATCAATTTGCCGAACATCAATATCGATTCCTGGATGCTGTCGCATCTCTTCCAGCGCCTGCAACCCCCGGGTACCACGCGTTCTCCGGGAGTAATCGTCGGAATCGGCAACCAACTGTAACTCATGTAAGACGAACTGCGGAACCACCAGTCGGTGCGGGAGAAAGCCGGATGCGCTCAGCCCGCGTACCCGGCCATCGATGATCGCGCTGGTATCGAGAAGCAACTGCGGGCGGGCAGACGTCTTAGATGGCGCATCAATGTTCTGGGCAGCATCCTCACTCACCGTGACGTTGTCGTCAGCAGAGACGCCGGCGTTCCTGAACCCGACCAGGTCCATAAGCTCTCGCTTCTTGGTCAGCGTCGAAAGGACGGCAACCGAACAGATCGCGATCAGCGCGATGAACGGAACGTACTGACCAAACGGGTTCGGCAACATCGCCAGCGGAAACGCCAGGAGCGTAGAGGCGAGACCTCCGACCAGCAGGCCAGACGCGATCGCCACAAGGTCGCTCGTCTCCACCCGCCTGACTTCCTGTCGCAGCCGAGAGAGAATCCCGATCGTCAGATACGGCGTCAGCAGGAACAACAACGCGCCTACTGACGCAGCGATAATGATCGGATACCCGTAGACATCACCCCCGACTGCCTC
>SKTL01000352.1 GCA_007122555.1 Thermomicrobiaceae bacterium
CTCCTGGCGATCTACTATATTCTGCGCGGACTCTCGCTATTCCTGTTGCCGTTCGTGTTCGGGTTCTGGGGACTGATGATCTTCGCGATCGTCTTCGGGCTCGACTTCATCGCAACCGTGCCGCCGACAGTGGCCCTCACCGCAGATATATTTGGCAGGCAGAGCGTCGGGCTGGTGTTTGGGTTTATCTTCCTGGCGCACCAGGCTGGAGCCGGAGCCGCTGCGTACCTCGGCGGACTTGCCCGAGATTCGTTCGGTAACTATCAGATCGCGTTCTTGTTAGCCGGAGCGTTTGCAGTCGCCGGTGGCCTGATGGCCCTCCGCATTTCTCGCGGGGTGATTCCTGAGCCAGAAACAGGCATCGCACCAGCGAGAACGTGAACGACTCCAGGATGTCTCGGGGTGATAGAAGGACATTCCGGTTGACAGAGATTTCACAAACTGCTACTATGCACCCATTGGAGTTTCTCTCCAGCATGGTTTGGAATGGTGAGTAGACACGTGGCAATCACAGCAGACGCACTGAAACCGGAACAGAACGTTGAGGACCAACTCCTCGATGCCGGTCGCGCTGTGATTTCCGGATTCTCCTTCATCCTTAGCTCGCTCGTACTTATCGTAGTACGCCTTATTATTGGCGGCCGTGTAGCCGTCGGAGGTTTTGCGAGAAGCTAGGGATCACGACTGAAGATACCAAGTCTCGCGAGCCTCCGGAGAACCCGGAGGCTCGTTTGCGTTTGCGGAACGTATTCGGCCAGGTGATATTCGAAGCGTTGAGAGGGGCGAGCACAATGGTTTCAACTGATACCGCAACCGGGCAACAGGCGGCGGAAGAACAGCAACAAGAACACAAACCGCAGATCGGCGCCAGGTTGCTCTGTCAGGCTATGGAGCGTGAGGGTGTGGAACTGGTCTTTGGATATCCGGGCGGCGCGGTAATCCCTCTCTACGACGTTATCCCGGAGTTCGATATGCGCCACATCCTCGTCCGCCACGAGCAGGGAGCCGCCCACGCCGCGGACGGCTACGCCCGTGCGACTGGCAAGCCGGGCGTCTGCATTGCGACATCCGGGCCCGGCGCCACGAACCTGGTCACTGGAATCGCGACAGCGATGATGGACTCGGTGCCAATGGTGGCGATCACCGGCCAGGTGCCGCAGGCGGTCATCGGGAGCGACGCGTTTCAGGAGACGGATATCACTGGCATCACCATTCCGATCACGAAGCACAATTTCGTCGTGCGCCGGGTCGAGGACATCGGCCCGACTATCCAGAAGGCGTTCTATCTGGCGACGTCCGGTCGTCCCGGACCTGTGCTGGTTGATGTTCCGAAAGACATTCAACTGACCGAAGGCGCCCTGGCTCCGCGCGGGCCGATCAACCTTCCCGGATATCGTCCGACGATCGTTCCGCATCGACGGCAGATCAAGAAGGCTGCGGAACTGATCAATCAGGCGAAACGGCCGCTGATCCTGGCGGGACACGGGATTCTAATTTCCGAGGCGACGGACGAACTGGTGAAGTTCTCGGAACACGCTGACGTGCCTGTCGGGCTCACGCTTCTGGGCATTGGCGGCTTCCCGGCCTCACACCCCAACTGTCTTGGCATGGTCGGAATGCACGGTTTCGCCCATGGCAACCACGCGATCAATGACGCGGACGTGCTGATCGGCATCGGCATGCGCTTTGATGATCGGGTTACCGGCCGGATTAGCGAGTTCGCTCCCAACGCGAAGATTATTCATGTTGATATCGATCCGGCAGAAATCGGCAAGAACGTCGATACTGCGGTCCCGGTGGTCGGCGACGCCAAGGAAGCGTTGCGACTCCTGACTGATGTGGTGGACGAGGTTAAACATCGGGAATGGCTGGAAACGATCGATAACTGGCGGTATCCGCTGCCCTCGACTCCGGCGGCGATGGACGGCAATCTGCCGCCGCAGTATGCGCTGGAGCGTCTGCACACCCTCACCGAGGGCAAGGCGATTGTCTCGACTGATGTCGGCCAGCATCAGATGTGGGCGGCGCAGTTCTACAAGTGCGATACCCCGAATCAGTGGCTCTCCTCTGGTGGACTGGGCACAATGGGGTACGGGGTTCCATCCGCCATGGGCGCCGCGTTCGGTATGCCGGATAGCGAGGTCTGGGCGATCGTCGGCGACGGTGGGGTGCAGATGACGCTGTTCGAGTTCGCCACGATTGTTCAGCACAACCTGAACGTGAAGATCGCGATTATCAACAACGGGTATCTCGGAATGGTTCGCCAGTGGCAGCAGCTGTTTCACGATAAGAACTACTCGGAGACCCCGATCACCAGCCCGGACTACGTCATGCTCGGGCAGGCGTACGGAATGGCCTCGCGGCGGGTGTCGAAGCCGAATGAGGTTGAAGACGTGATTCGCTGGGCGCAGTCCGTTGACGGACCGGTTCTCGTTGAGTTCGTCGTGAACCAGGAAGAGAACGTCTATCCAATGATTCCGTCAGGCGGATCGTTCCGGGAAATCATCGAGCAGCACGAAACGGAGTGGTAGGAAAATGCGGAGTCACACACTGGTCGTGCTGGTCGAGGATCAGCCAGGGGTCATGAACCGGATCATGAGTCTGTTTCGGCAACGCGGTTTCAATGTGGACAGCATCGCGGTCGGTCATTGCGAGACGAGTGACCAGTCTCGCATCACACTCGTGGTGCGAGGCGATGACAAGACCGTTGAGCAACTGACGAAGCAACTGTACAAGCAGCTGGAAGTTATCAAGGTCACCAACGTCACCGGGGAAAACCTGATTCAGCGCGAACTGGCGCTGATCAAGATCGCCGCGAGTGAGCGAACGCGAGGCGACATCATGCGTCTGGTCTCCGAGGTCTACCGGGCGCGCATCGTGGACGCCTCGCCGGACACGCTGGTGATCGAAGTGACGGGGCCCTCCGACAAGATCGAGTCGCTGATCTCGCTGATCCGCCCCTACGGGATTAAGGAGATCAGCCGGACCGGGATGGTTGCGATGCAACGCGGGACCGGGACCGTGAGCGTGGCTCGACAGGAGGCAATCGCCTGAATCCGCAATTCCGCGGGTAGCCGCGTCTGGCGGTCGCGTAATCGCAGTCGAGGAGCGCGAAACCGGCGTTTGTGGGGCCTTGTCAGTCCTGCTATACTTGTAGCGTAATTGGACGTAGGTTGCGCGCGGGAGTAGAGGGAGGCGCCGGATAGATGGCGTTGCATAAGGCGCAGAAGCAGGACATTGTCAGCGATTTTCAGACCCATGATAGTGATACCGGGTCGCCGGAAGTGCAGATTGCGCTGCTGACGGAACGGATCAACAACCAGGTTGAGCATTTGCGAGAGCATCCGCATGACAACCATTCACGTCGCGGCCTGCTGAAACTGGTTGGGCGCCGACGACGGCTGTTGAGTTATCTCAGCAAGAAGGATATCGAGCGGTATCGAGAGACCATTACGCGACTTGGACTCCGCCGCTAGGCTTGGCTCGTTTGTATGACGAACCGAAGCAATTCCCCGTTCCCCGCGGGTACTACCGATATCAGAGTCACTGATGCTGACATGCCTTATGGACCGGCCCAGGGCTTCGCTCCCTGGGTCGTTGTCTTGTGTGCAGTTGCGTTCAGGGGAAAGCCGATCGCCTGATCGACAGGTCGGGCGTATGCAAGCAGATTGTGTTGTGAGGACGGTGAGCAGGCGAGGTGTTAGGTATTGGAGTACGGTGACAACAGTTCGCAGTGCGAGCGAGTTGTCATCGAACGCCAGTTCCTAACCCCTCCCACGCCGGCCTCAGCGAGATGATTCCGGTGAGATGAACGCATGGCGACATCCCCGGAAATCAGATGTGGGAGAGTACATATGGCTCCAGTAATTACCCAGAAGACGATTGAAATCAATGGCAGGACGATGACCATTGAGCACGGCAGAATTGCCGGTCTCGCCGATGGCGCGGTAACGGTCCGCTATGGCGACACCGTCGTCCTCTCAACAGCGGTCGGATCGAAAGAGCCGCGCCCGGGCGTGGATTTCCTGCCTCTGACTGTTGACTACGAAGAGAAGATGTACGCGGCGGGCAAGATCCCCGGCGGGTTCATCAAGCGAGAGGGTCGCCCTTCTGAGACCGCGACCCTGACTGCCCGTCTGACCGACCGGCCGCTGCGTCCACTGTTTCCGGATGGCTGGCGTTCCGAGATCCAGGTGATTACGACGGTCATGTCAACTGATCAGCAGAATTCGCCGGATGTCCTTTCGATTGTCGGCGCATCAGCGGCGTTGACGATCTCGGACATTCCCTGGAATGGCCCGATCGCCGCGGTTCGCGTCGGCGATATCGACGGCAACCTTGTGATCAATCCGACAACCGCCGAGCTCGAGAACAGCAAGCTCGACATGATCGTCGCCGGCACTGCCGACGCAGTCATGATGGTTGAGGGTGAAGCCAACGAGGTCTCTGAAGAACGGATGATCGAAGCGGTCATGACCGGTCACGACGAGATCAAGCGTATTGTCGCACTGTTGAACGAACTCCGGGACGCCGTTGGCAAGCCGAAGCGCGATTTCACGCCGCCCGAGAAGAACACGACATTGATCGAAAAGGTTGAGAACTTCGTCTCGGACAAGATGCGCAGCGCTCTGTTCCATCCGGATAAGGAGCAGCGGATTGAGGCGACATCGGCGCTCAAGGCCGAAGCGGTTGAGAACCTCTGCACTCCGACCGAAACGATGTCGGATGAGGAGAAAGCCGCGCTCCCGAGTCCCAAAGAGGTGTCAGACGTGTTCCAGTCCCTGGTCAAGGGCATGGTTCGGCGCGAGATCCTGGAATCGGGCGAGCGTCCTGACGGCCGGAAACCCGATGAGATTCGCGAGATCTGGGGCGAAGTTGGCTACCTGCCGCGTACCCATGGATCAGCGATCTTCACCCGTGGGCAGACCCAGGCCGTCACAGTCGCTACGCTGGGAACGTCCGGCGAGGGCCAGATGATCGATGGTATCGGCCTCGAAGAGTCCAAGCGCTACATGCACCATTACAACTTCCCGCCGTACAGTGTTGGTGAAGCGCGGTTCATGCGAGGCCCGAGTCGACGCGATATTGGACATGGCGCACTCGCCGAGCGAGCACTGTTGCCGGTGCTTCCGAATGAAGACGAATTCCCCTATACCATGCGGCTCGTCTCCGAGATCGTGACCTCGAATGGTTCGACCTCAATGGCGAGTGTTTGCGGAAGCACCATGGCGCTGATGGATGCTGGCGTGCCGATCAAGGCGCCGGTTGCCGGAATGGCGATGGGCCTTATCACCACCGAGGACGACGCCTCGCGGTATCAGATCCTCAGTGACATTCAGGGCGTTGAAGACGCGCTGGGTGATATGGACTTCAAGGTTGCCGGAACCAGTGAGGGCGTTACGGCAATCCAGATGGATATCAAGGTGCAGGGCATCACCGCGGAGGTCATGCGGGAAGCCTTGGAGCAAGCGCGTAAAGGCCGGCTCTTCATTCTCAGCAAGATGAGCGAAGTGATCTCGGCAGCCCGAGGAAGCGTTTCGGACTACGCCCCGCAGATCACGAGAATTCAGATCGATAAGGCGCAGATCGGTATGCTGATTGGCCCCGGCGGCAAGACCGTCCGCGGTATTCAGGAAGAAACCGGCGCCAAGGTCGAGATCGAAGAAGACGGCACGGTCTATATCAGCTCGGTTGACCGCTCCAGTTCGGATGCGGCGATCGCGCGGGTTGAAGCCCTGACGAAGGTGCCGGAAGTCGGCGAGGTGTACACCGGTAAGGTCAAGACAATTATCGCCTCCGGCGCGTTCGTTGAGATTCTTCCGGGCAAGGATGGCTTCGTTCACATCTCTGAACTGGAGAACCGGCGCGTGGAGAAGGTGGAAGATGTTGTCGAAGTCGGCCAGGAAGTGACGGTCGTCGTCAGCGCGATCCGGAACGACGGCAAGATCAACCTCTCTCGCAAGCGTCTGCTCAACGCCGACGGTGGCGCTGATAGCAACCAGAGTGGCGGAGGCGGATCAGAGCGCCAGGGCGGTGGTGACCGCAGCCGGCAGAAAGCTCACAGTGACGGCGGAGATCGTGGCGGCAACCGTGAGCAGCCACAGCCACAGCCGCAACCGCGGCAGGAGCGCGAGTCTGAATCCTCTAGCGGTGACAGCGATCAGATCATGCGACGCCCGCGTGACAGTCGGACCCCGCCAGGGCGAAGCTAGCGCCCCCTGCGCGAAATCCAGATAATTCGAACACCGGCGTGAATCAAGCGAGTCGCGCCGGTGTTCTCTGTTTCTGCTACCACTCCTCGGCTGGTAGCTGGACCGGCTCGAGGTTCTGAAAATGCCGTTCGATGAGCATCAGGGCGACAACGCCGAGCATCACGCCGAACCAGAGTGTCGCGAAACGCACGAGCAACGTCGCCGCTCCGGCGATCTGGGTGTTCATCAGGTCGTCCGCAACCAGAACGATCAGAAGTCCAGCGACCGAAGCTTCGGCGGCTCCCAGTCCACCAGGGAGCATCGAGAGTGATCCCAGTACGGTCGCGCTGGCGAGGACGAAGAAGGCGAGGACGAGGAATTCGGTATTCGCCGGCATTCCCAGTCCGATGAGAATGACATAGAACGCAAGGCACTCCCCGGCCCAGGAGACGGTGCCGATCGCAGTGGCGATCAGGAGGTTTCGATTCTTGAGAAGGATGTAAGTAGAGTCGTAGAGCCGGTGCAGGATGTGTATCCTCGGCGCGACGACTGGAACGCGTTCCAGCTTTCCGAGTATCCATTCGACCAGTCGTCGATTCTGAACCACGACAATGACTCCCAGGGCGCCGATTGATGCGACCAGCAGGAGCGGCCAACCGTACTGGAATGTCAGCAACCCGAACGACGCGAGAATGAGCATGGCAATGCCGTCGGTCAGGCGTTCGCCGAGCGGAATCGGCGCGGTGACCGCCATAGGCGTTCCGGTCGCCCGACGCACCAGGTATGACTTGAGGACTTCCCCGACTTTTCCGGGCGTAATTGCCATCGCCAGTCCGGCAACGAAGATAATCAGACTGGTCTTGCGTTTCAGTCCCTGAACCTGGAGAAGATCGACGTAGAATTCCCATTTCAGGTAACGGCCGGCGTAGTTCACCGTCGTGAGAAACAGGATGAGCGGCAGCAGCCACCACTGGAAGTCGCGCAATGTCTGCCACAGGGCCGGGCCGTCGCTGACGATCACCAGAGCAACCACGACGAGGATTCCGAACCCCAGCCCGATCAGGAATCGGCGCCGCATGCGATCCAGAACGTCGGCCGCGGCCTGTGGCGCACCGGATGTCGTGCTGGACTGATCTTTCGATGGCTCGTTTTTGCTCATATAAGGCGCCGCAGCGAGTTCACGAACTAAGTGTACGTACACTAAGTGTTCGATCGAAGGATGGCGTACGTACGCAACTGATGTATGGTCGTTCGTTGACCGGTTCGATTCGGCTCTGATACCATCCATGCGAGCGTACCAGCGTCATCACCGCATTGTACGAGAAACAGAGGGATCCGTGTTTCAGACTCCGGGGCTTCAAGCCCGCTACGATGAACTCACCGCGCACATCCGGCAAATGGGCTCCGTTATCGTAGCCTTCAGCGCCGGGGTGGACAGCACCCTGCTTGTCCGGGCATCGAAGGACGCGCTCGGGAGCGATCTCGTAGTCGCAGTTACCGGCCTCTCCGATACGTACCCGGAGGAGGAAATGCAGGAAGCGCGCGAGCTTGCCCAGGAGCTCGGGGTTGAGCACGTCATGGCCCGAACCGAGGAATTGACAGATCCGCGCTACGCCCAGAATTCTCACCAGCGGTGTTTCTTCTGCAAGAACGAGTTGTATGGGCGACTGGAGCGCGTCCGTGAAGAGCGTGGATTCAATCTGGTGATTGACGGAACGAACGCCGATGACCTCGGAGATCATCGGCCCGGATTGCGCGCCGCCCGGGATCTCGGAGTTCGCAGCCCACTGGAAGAGATAGGCATGACGAAGGACGAAATCCGGGGGATCTCGAACGAGCTGGGGTTGAGAACCTGGGACAAGCCTGCATTCGCCTGCCTCTCTTCTCGCTTCCCCTATGGCACGCCGATCACCGTCGAGAAGCTCAAACAGGTCGATGCAGCCGAACGCGTCCTGCGGCAGCTGGGATTCAAGGGCTTCCGGGTTCGGCACCACGAGAGCATCGCGCGAATTGAAGTCACTCCGGACGATTTCCCGCGAATAGTAGAGCATCACGAGGAGATCGTTGAGGGTATCAAGGCGGCTGGATACCGGTTTGTGACGCTCGATCTCAAAGGCTACGCCTCTGGCAGTCTGAACGACGAGCTCTCAATCAAGCTCCGCCAGACGACCGCCGAAACGGCGCGGAGCGCGTGACCCGCCTGATCAGACACTATCCCTCTCCCACGTTCGGGAGAGGGAAGCGATTGCGCAGCTCGGGATTCAGGGATCGTGAACTAGCTGATGAACCCTTCTTTGACGAGCAGCTCGGCATTGAGAATTGACGCTCCGGCGGCGCCGCGGATGGTATTGTGTCCCAGCACCATGAACTTCACATCGAAAATCGAGCATTCACGGACGCGTCCGACGACTGACGCCATGCCGCTTTCCGCATCACGATCAAGGACAGGCTGCGGGCGATCAGCCTGATCACGCACCACGATCGGATTCGCGGGCGCCGACGGCAGCCCGAGTTTCTGCGGACTTGCCTGAAACGAGCGGAACGAATCAATGATCTGCTCGATACCTGCTGGCTTTCGGAGTTTCAAACTGACCGATTCTGTGTGACCATCGCGTACCGGAACGCGCGTGCACTGGGTGCTCACGGTTATCGCGGCCGATGCGATGTGATCGCCGGACATCGTTCCGAGCAGCTTCAGCGTCTCTGATTCGATCTTCTCTTCCTCACCGCCGATGTATGGAACGATGTTATCGACCATATCAAGCGACGGAACACCCGGATAGCCGGCTCCGGAAACGGCCTGTAGCGTGGTGACCATCGCCAGCTCGATGCCGAACTGCTCCCAGATCGGTTTCAGCGCCAGGACGAGGTGGATGGTTGAGCAGTTCGGATTCGCGACCACCAGCCCGCGATCCCAGCCCCGGTTTTGGCGTTGAACGTCGATAAGGGCCAGGTGCTCTTTGTTAACTTCTGGAATCATCAGCGGAACGTCCGGGATCATCCGGTTATCGCTGGCATTGGTAAAGACCTGCTTACCCTGGGCCGCCAGCTCGATCTCGATCGTGGAAGCGAGCCCGCCCGGCAATGAGGAAAAAACGATCTGGCTATCCAGTTTGTCCTGCAGCCCCTTGACGCGGATCTCTCGCGCGGATTCCGGGATCGCGTCGCTGACGCGCCAGTCGCAAACATCCGAGTATTTCTGACCTGATGAGCGGTCACTTGCGACGAGTTCGTTCACCTCGAACCACGGGTGTCGCTGGAGCAGTTGAATGAACCGCTGTCCGACACTTCCCGTCGCTCCCAGGACTGCTACACTGAGCTTCTCGGCCATCGAACTCCCTCACTTTCACTTCCTGATGGCGTTTTCAGGACAAACAAAACGGCAGAGGTTACGGAAAACCCCTGCCGGTACTGCCTCGATCGGTTATGGTTAGACGTCAGTCAACCACCTCCGACCGGGTACCGGCCGTGGTAGTGGTAGTCATTCCAGTGGTGGTGATAATGACCAGCTGACGCACCTGCGCGATGTCCTTTCAGACATTGCTACACTATCTGTTCGACGCCGCTGGCGTCGAGTGAGCAGACGATAACAGTATCGATCCCGAAATGCAAATTGATTGAACCCGATTCGATCATTCTCGAAACGGAGGGGGAGAGTATGAATCAAGCGAACCAGGTTGAGGTTGCGATTCTCGGACTC
>SKTL01000032.1 GCA_007122555.1 Thermomicrobiaceae bacterium
CAGCTCCCCCGTGCCGCAGCGGCTTGGGCAATCGCCAGCATCTCCGCATGAGCCGTAGGGTCGTTCGTTTGCTCCCTCCGATTGTGGGATGCGGCAAGGAGCCGCCGCTGGTAAACCACCACCGCCCCGACCGGCACCTCGTCCTCGCGCCAAGCTTGCTCGGCTTCTGACAAGGCGCGACGCATCCAGCATTCGTGCTCGGCCACAATCTCTGGAGCCAGCCAACGGAGGTCTTTGCTCCCGTCTGTTTCCAAAGCGTGACCTCCTCCCTCACTTTGAGTGGTGCGGTGTGACCAACAAACGACCCCGGAAACTCGAATGGGTCGCCATCATAGCCTACTGGTCCCGGTGGATCCCGGTGGTCCGTCCCGCATTCTCGCGTGCCGAATCAGGGTGGCAGTCGCCGATAGGATACCTTCCTGTACGCCACGCGACTCTGCCAAGCAGCGATCCCCAACGGTTTGGAAAGTTCGACCTCGGGACGCGGCTCCAAGTGCCTGTCCGTGGTTTCCAGGTCCACCACCTGCTGGCCATCGATCCAGGCGGTGATGCGGTCTGCCGTCACGCGTAAGCGGATGGCGTACCAGCGATCGTTTTCGAAACGCAGGTAACGCGTGGTCTGGTTCTCAGAAGCGTCGCGACCGTCGACACAGGACAGCCCGACAACGGCACCCGCCCACCCGGCGACGATCAAGGTGCAATGGGACTCGGCGACGGGAAACGTCAATCCGCAGAAGAAGTCCCGTCCTTCCAGACGGATCGCTTCTAGCCGGATCTCGTAGTCTGTGCGGGGGAAATCTCGTTGCCAAGTCACCCCCGTCAGCATGATTCCCGGTTCCATCAGGATCTGCCCGTCGCGGACGGAGACCAGTCCCTCGCCCCCAAAGTTGACGCTTTCCCAACCGTCAAGGGTTTCGCCATCGAAGAGGGGAACCCATTGTTCGGCGGATTTTTCGCGGTACGGCCCGCCCGCCTGCCCGTCGGCAACACCGAGTGTCAAGACGAAAAGCCCGCCGATTAGGCAAATCGCCCGTAGGTTCATTCTCAAGATCATCGCAATATCTCGTCAGCTCAATCCGTATTCGCCACTTCGGCCGCCGGCTCCGCCTCTTCGGCGGCTTCCACAGCCCCGTCCTCAGCAATCAGCACCTGGATCTTCTCCTCCAGATCTCGGGCCGCCTGCTCGCCACTGCCCACACGCACCATCCGTACCACACCCGTACGGTCGACCAGCACCATATGCGGGATACCGCTGACCGCGTAGAAAGCGGACAGATCGTCGCCTTCTTGCAGAGCAAAACGATGTTCCAGTTCGTAGCTGGCGGCGAATTTCTCCAGCATCTGCCGTTCGTCTTCCGGGCCGACCGGGTCGGACGAACGGACCGCACGACCGGCTTCTTCATCCCAGCGGAAGTTGTAGTAGCGGGTCAGTCCGATGATGATCAGGCCTTGGTCGGCGTAATCCTGATGCCATTGGCGGAGTTTGGGGAACGTGGCGATGCATGGCCCGCACCAGACCGCCCAGAAGTCTAACAAGACCACGCTGCCTTGCAAGTCTTCGTCCGTCAGCGGTTCGCCATTCACCCAAGCTTCGACCGCCAGCGGAGCAGCGGATTCGCCCACCAGGGCATCGAACCGCTCGGACCGCTCGACCGCAGACCGTACGCGGCCGAAGATCTGGTTCGCACCGCCCCACGCATCCCGAGCCAAATCGCCGTCGACCGCTTCTTGCCGCGATTCCACAAACGCCTCGGCCTCCGTCAAGCGTTCCCGCGCGACCCGCGGCTGCGAACTCGCCAGAGGAACCAGTTCCTGGGTCAGCTTCAGCAGATACAGTTGGATCGTCGGAACATCTTCGGGATCCTCGGTCAGACTGGCTTCCAGTTCCTCCAAAGTCGTGCGGGCCACCCGGATCTGTCGCTGGTAGAACTCGACCGCATTCACCGCACGCTGCCGCATCTGTTGAGCATCCACCGTGGTCGGTTCCAGAGCGTTCAGGACCTCAAGCATCTCATTCAGCACGGCTTCCGCCTCCTCGGGGGCCGTCGCCATCTGACCGGTCGCCTTTCGCAGGTTTTCCAACATATACGCGTTCAAAGCCGCGACGTCATCCGGATTCTGCTGCAACAATGACACCGGCCCCCCTGTTTCGGATACCGCTTCCTCCGCAGCAAGCAGGGGGCCCCAACACAACGTCACCAGCCCCACCATGAGAAACCAACTCTTCATTGTAAGTGCTCCAGAAACTGAGAAGGGAAAGGCAGATCGACCGTTTGGGAAGACAGGGAAGAGAGTTCCCCGCAACCCGCTACTTGTTATTGTGGAGCGATCGGGCACGGCGCCCAGTCATGCAACCAAGAAAATCCGAGATTTGGACCCGCATCTGTCCCGAAGTCTCCCCAAACAGCCAACGGCCGCTAACCAAGCAGGTGGGAAAACAACAGGCGTTTGGGGACAGGCGTTTGGGGACAGGCGTTTGGGGACAGGCGTTTGGGGACAGGCGTTTGGGGATTTGGGGACAGGCATATC
>SKTL01000044.1 GCA_007122555.1 Thermomicrobiaceae bacterium
AACGAGCTCCAAACGACCTGGGCCGAAGATATGCCGTCCCGGACCATGGCTCAACGACAGGTCTGGCGTAGCAGGATCGAGCTCGAACTGGCGCGCCACAACGATGCCGCCGCCGTTAGAATGGTCGATCGTGTGCTCGCGGAGACGCCTTATGCAAGCCGGGAACGCCCGGCGATTCGATTATCGCTGCTTCGCGGGCGGGCGTTGATCGGCCTGAATCGGCCAGAGGAGGCAGTTTCCTGGGTGAGACCTGCGCGGGCCGTCGCTCGGGAGCAGGGAGCGCGCCCCATTCAATGGCGTCTTCATCGCGAGCTTGGCGTGGCGCTGACGGCCGTCGGGGACACAGCCGGCGCCGATGCAGAGTTCGCTGAAGCGCGACGCTTGATTGAGGAGATCGGCTCGACCATTTCCGATCCGGACTGGCGGTCCCGCTTTATCGCGCGAGCAAGTCAGCAGCTTCCGCGTTCAGAGGCCACCACGACATTTCCGGAGTCCAGCCGCCTGACTCGGCGCCAGCAAGAGGTCGCAAACCTGATTTCGCTTGGCTACAGCAACCGCCAGATTGCGGATGAACTTAGCATTAGCGAGCGTACCGTGGAGAGCCACATTACTGCGACATTGTCGACGTTGGCGCTGGAGTCTCGCTCGCAGATCGTCGCCTGGCGCCTGAAACACGGGAAATCGCCCGATTCTCCCCTATCCCCGTGAGGCGCCTGGCCAGCACCAGCGCGTGACCAACCGAACATCTCCTGCGGCCATCGATACTGCGAGTAACCCCGGATACGGGTTGGACCCGAATTCCGTGGTTTCCACGATGGCGGCCAGGACTTCCCCGAATACCATGAAAACCATCGACGACAAACGAACTGGTTCGCACGACCGCGTGAACCGGACCAGCGAAATCTGAAAGGATGGTTCGTCATGGTGTATCAGCTCGAGGGACGGTTACTCGAGGTCTGCGACTGCGAGGTGCTGTGTCCCTGCTGGATCGGTGAGGCGCCGGATAACGGGACGTGCGACTCCGTCAACGCCTACCACATCGATCAGGGCGAGGTGAACGGCGTCGATGTCTCCGGACGCACCTTCGCGGTTATCGCTCACATTCCGGGTGTCGCGACGGACGGAAACTGGACGGTGGTGGCCTTCGTTGACGATGGCGCGACGCCGGAACAGCGAGACGCGATCCTCAGCGCGTTTACGGGCGAGCTTGGCGGGCCGCTTGCCGATGTCGCCCAGCTCGTCGGGAAGGTTCTCGCCGTGGAGCAGGTTCCGATCAGCTTCGAGGTCGTCGATGGAAAGGGGACGCTCCGAATCGGGTCCACCGTCGACGCGGAAATGGCTCCCTATGTGGGGCCGACTGGCGATGTAACAACACTGAACGAGAGTGTCTTTTCTACGATTCCCGGATCACCGGCATACGTGGCGAAAGCATCGCACTACCAGCGCAACAGTGAGCAGTACGGGCTGAAGAATGTCGCGCTGCGGGAGCACAACGCGATCCAGGGTGTGTTTCGGTTCGAGGCATAGGTCAATCAGGTTCAGACGTCCAGTTCATGAAAGGAAACGAACATCATGGGTAATCGATCAGAAGAACTCGCCCGCCAGTTCGAACAGGCCAGTCGGGAATTCACGGAGACCGTGGAGATGATCAGCGATGACGATTGGGGCAAGGTGTGTCCGGCCGAAAACTGGACAGTCGGCGTCACCGCGCATCACGTCGCATCCGGATACCCGATGCTCAATGATGTGCTTCAGGCGTTGACCGCCGGAGAATCACGACCGATCACGATGGACATGATTCATCAAGTCAACGCTGAGCACGCACGGAATCACGCGAACTGCACGAAGGAGGAAACGCTCCTGATACTCCGCACAGAGGGCCAGAACGCGGCATCCGCGATCCGCTCACTGCCCGACGACGCCCTCGATACCCGTCATGATCTTCCATTGCTGGGAAGTGAACCAGTATCACTGGAAACATTCATTCAAGCGCTCTATATTAGCCACCACGAAGCACACCTGCCCAGCCTCCGCGAAGCTGCGCCGTCTGCGCGTGGCCCGGCGATCGCTGGGTAAGGCTGAACTCGGCGCCTGATGAGGTGTCCACACGGGCTCCCCGGCTATGGGTACTGGACTCACCCGGGAGCCCGCACTGGTTCCAGCCACGAAGGCGTTAAGTTGGATTCGAACGGCTCAACCGCGCAAAGGTAGGTCGCATTATGAGGGAGACAGACACGACACAGGAGCTTGACGCGCTCGGCCAGCTAAACCAGTTCCCCTTGCTGCAGGCTATTTTCGGGCGACGTTCACGCCGATTCGGGCTCGGCATGGAGATTCCATCCGGCCCGCTGGCGTATCGCTCCGAATCCCCACCCGAGCCATTGTCAACACTCGAACAGTCGATTCTGATTGCGGCCGGAACCGGGGTCACCGGCTGGAATTTCGGCGTCCCATACGGCCCGTCACAACCTGACGAACACGGTCAGTTCACGGTTCGCTATACGGGCCGGACCGCGCCCACGGCTGCCGGGATCGGAACGCCGGTCCTCTTCTACACTGATGACAATGGCGTCTATCTCACCAACACGCGCGACGTGCAGCCGGAGCGCATGCGCGAAATGGATGACGCACAGGACCCCACTCAGCACATTGTTAATGTCTGCCGGGAGCATACCGTCCAACTGTCGGACAGACGGCTCGATCTGCCCTCGAAACCGGGACACCTGCTCGATCCAAATATCTGGATGGCGAACGCGCCGGGCTCCACCCTGTTCATGCCGGCCGCGGACTGCAGTGAGGAGTTTCTGGGAATTCTGGGGATTTTCGTCGCCAATGGCTACGTGATCATGGACGCTGACGAGAAACAGCAGGCTGGCGACCTTCGCCGTTTCATTAAGTCCGGATTGCTTCGCGAGGAGAAGATGTTTCCCTTGCAGGTCCTGCAGCAGAGCGCCTATGAAGCCAACTGTGCGGAGCTGGCGTTCATCTCGCACAACATCGTACTGACGATGCAGGCGATGGGTTTGGGCGGTCTCTATTACAACGGCTTCAACCGCTGGAGCGTGCTTGGCGCATTCGCAGGTGACGGCATCAACGGACTGGGGTTCCGATGTGAGACCGATGCGCGCTGGACGACGCCGAATCCCGTCGGAATCGATGGGATCTATGAAGCACTCTGCCCACCATACTACTCGGACATGCGGGCCGCTGTAGAAGAGTTCGCCCGGCGGAAGTTCGGGCCAGGCGGGGCCTACGATCCGGATTTGCCTGGGCCGTGGAAAGACAGCGCCGCGGTCAAAGGGAGCGTCACGCCGTACGCTGATGAGGTTATCGACTGCCTGGCCGAGATCGCCCAGTACGTCTATGACAAGCACGGCAAATTCCCGGGAACATTCAACACGATCGTTCTGCCGGGTATCGTGCAGTCCCAGCATATCGATACCGGCTTCTATGATGCGCACTACCAGGAAGGAGCCTATCTGTCGACGCACGCCGAGCATATGCAACGCTGGCATGGCGACGACAGCGTCTGACCCGCGCTGGAAACACGGTCATGTTCGCAAGGAACAAGGTGCTGAAGCAATGCCGGGACGGCTGCGGTTGGTTTTGTGAGCGGCCGGCGGCGTCTCTGAGCACTCCCAGCGATCGCCTCGCTCGGCGCAGCTCGGCGACTCTCGGGTGTTGCGTTCGCGGGCTCATCTCGTTACAGCAAGCCATGATTGCCCGGGAATGTTACATTGTAGGGGCAATCCTTTATCGGTATCGGTGATCAGAACCTGATACCAGAGTCAACCCAGCGAGTGGTGGCGCCACGATGGTTGATCATCGGGAATATCCACGCGATCATGTCCAGCTGATCGGGCGCGAAATCGAGCAGCGGACCCTTCAGCAGGTCTATCAGAGTACCCGATCCGGATCGGGTCGAACAGTGCTGATCGGTGGAGAAGCCGGGATCGGCAAGACGTCGCTTGTCGAATCGTTTGGTCGCGAGGCGCAGGCTGACGGGGCCGTGGTGCTCAGTGGAGCTTGCTATGACGTGACGCGAACTCCGGCCTATGGCCCCTGGATCGAGGCTGTGGACGCCGGACAAGCGACCGGATTGTCGTTGACTGATGTCGATCTCTGGTTCGATGACGAGCGGTTGAATTCGTTTGCAGACCAGAACGCGTTCTTTCGCGAGATACGCGATCGATTGACGACTGACGCTGTTGATTCGCCAGTGGTCATCGTGCTGGAAGACCTGCACTGGTCCGATCAGGAGAGTCTGGACCTGCTGCGATATCTCTCTCGATCGCTCCACACTGGGTCCGTGATGTTGGTGGGCACCTATCGTGACGATGAGCTCATGGTGCATCGACCGCTCTATGGCATGATGCCGGATCTCGTGCGCGAGTCCCAGCCCGTGCGGCTTGATCCTCGGCGATTCGATATCGAACTGGTTGCCGAGTTGATCGATCGCAAATACGGGATGGACCCGCAAAGCCGCGACCGGCTTGCATCCGGCCTGCAACGCCGGACAGACGGGAATCCGTTTTTCGTTTCAGAGATGCTGCGGGCACTGGAGCTTTCCGGGGCGCTGAAGCAGGTGAACGGCGCCTGGGTACTGGGGTCATTCACAGATGTTGGCGTGCCGTCGCTCTTGCGCCAGGTCATTGATCGTCGCGTGCAGCGTCTGGACGAAGTCGCCAGAACGGCGCTGCAAACGGCGGCGGTAATCGGCTATGAGCCCCATACGGATGTGTGGCTGTCGATGACCGGCCTTTCCAGAGAAGAGCTGTCTCGCATCGTCCATGACGCGCTGGAGAAAGGGCTGCTTGAGGAATCACGAAGAACCGGCCAGCTGAGATTTCGACACGCGCTGGTTCGCGAGACGCTGTATGACTCGCAAGCGCTACCCATGCGCCAGTTTCGGCACCGGGAGACTGCTGAGACAATCGCCGATCAAGGCGGCGCTGATCCCGCAACCGTCGCATCCCATTTCCATCTCGCTGCCGATCCTCGCGCACCGGCCTGGCAGCTCAAAGCGGCTCGGCAGGCCCGCCAACATCACGCGGCATCCTCGGTTGTCGAGCACCTCAACTCAGCCCTGGCGGCGGAAAGCGCCTTATCGAGCGAGGAGCGGATGGATGCGCACCGGCTTCGGGGCTGGGCGCATGAGGTTTCGGGCAACTTCGGCGCTGCCCGCGATGACTATCAGAAGGAGCTCCATCTTGCCGGGGAGGCCGATCACACAGAAGCCGAGTGGGACGCGTTGATCCGGCTTGGCGAACTCTGGGCCGGCCGGGACTACGACCGGGCCGGGGAGTACATTCGGCAGGCGCTGGAGATTGCCCGCGAGACCGGAGACCAGGCGTTGATTGGTCACAGTCTCAATCGGCTCGGCAACTGGCACATGAACCGGGAGAATCCGTTACTTGCCCATGATCATCATGATCAGGCGCTGGCGATCTTCAGTGAACTGGGCGATCAACCGGGAATCGCGGCAACCTACGACCTTCTCGGCATGACTTGTGTCCTGGGCGGCAATCTGGTTGATGGCGCCGGTCATTATCAACGAGCGATCGACCTTTTTCAGTCACTCGATGACCGCCAGGGACTCTCCTCAAGTCAGGCGAATGTGACGCACGATGGAGCCAGCTATATGACCGAGACGATGGTTGCAACCCACAGGACACTCGATGAGTGCAACGCGATGGCTGAGCGAGCATTTGCCGTGGCGTCTGAGATCAATTACCGCGCCGGCGAGGCATTTGCGATGATCCGGCAGGTGGCTTGTCTCGGGCCGCGCGGCAGGTATCAACGCGCGCTGGACGCCCTGCAGCACGCAATTGCGATCTCCGAGGAGATAGACCATCGTCAGTGGCTTAGTGCGTCGAACTCCGTAGCTGGATGGCTTTACCTTGACCTGCTGGACCCGGACACCGCTCGTGCGCACCTGTTGCGAGCAAAGGCGATCGCGGAAGAAATCGGCTCCAGCCACTGGATTCGATGCAATTCCGCGGTTCTCGCGTCGGCGAACCTCGCGATTGGCGATTATGATGCTGCCGAATCCGAGTTGCGGCGAATCTGGTCCGACAACTTGCCTTCCCGCACGATGGCGCAGCGACAGGTATGGTGCGCCCGGATTGAACAGGAGCTTCACAGACAACACCCCGAGCAGGCGTTGCGGTTTGTCGACTCGATGCTCGATGATTCCCCCTGTTACTCACCAGATCGTCCACCAGTCAGGCTGGCGGTGCTCAAAGCTCAGGCGCTCATCGAGTCAGGACAAATCGATAAAGCAGGTGAATGGCTCGATGCCGCCCGTTCGATCTGTCAGGCGAAAGAAGCGAGTTCCTGGCTGTGGCGGATCCACCGGTTACTCGGGATCACGCATCAGCGCAGCGGCCGACGGCCAACTGCGGCCGGTCACTTCTCGGAGGCGAGAAGAATAATCGACGAACTTGCCAGGACGATCGACGATACGGAGTACCGGATGCGATTCCAGTCCCGCGCACTCGCGGGCATTCCCGAAAGCTGGTCGCCAACTGAGTTACAGGCCGCCAAAGGCTCTGCGGGAGGGTTGACCCGGCGCCAGAGGGAAGTGGCTGCGTTGATCGCTACTGGGTGCTCCAACCGGGAAATCGCCGAGCATATGACGATCAGCGAACGCACGGTTGAGAGCCACGTCACTTCGATTCTCTCAACGCTTGGCGTTGATTCCCGCGCCCAGGTCGCCGCATGGGCGATGAACCAGGGATTGGTTTCCGGATCTTCCACGGAATCCGACTACTGAGCAATTCCGCACCTGTCAGAGAAAAGTTAAGTGGTCGGTGTCAGGAAATCTCCGAGGTTTCCACGATGTTTGTCCTCACTTCCCGAGCTAATTTGTATACATCGGCAACAGTCAAATAACAGGGAACGGCCTGGATGCCGTCCCTGTGAATCCTTCGGGAAAGGAGGATAGTCGTGACCTATCAACTGGAAGGACGACTCCTGGAAGTCTGCAACTGTGAGGTGCTTTGCCCCTGCTGGATCGGTGAGATGCCGGACAACGGAACCTGTGACGCCGTCGCGGCCTGGCACATCGACAAAGGAAGCATCAATGGCGTCGACGTATCCAATCACACTATTGCCCTGATCACGCATATCCCCGGGAACGTCCTGGAGGGAAACTGGCGCGTGGTCGCGTTCATCGACGATCGAGCATCCAAGGAGCAACACGAAGCGATTCTCAGCGCCTTCACCGGACAACTCGGCGGGCCAATCGCCGATGTCGCGCAACTCGTCGGCGAGGTGATCACGGTCGAGAGCCAGCCAATCAGTTTCGACGTCGTGGACGGAAAGGGAACGCTTCGGATCGGGTCGGTGGTCGATACCGAGATGGCCCCCTATATCGGTCCCAGCGGCGATGTCACTACGCTGAATGAAAGCGTGTTTTCCACGATCCCGGGTTCGCCGGCGTACGTGGCCAAGGCGTCCCACTATAACCGCAATAGCTCGCAGTATGGGCTGAAAGACATCGCGCTAAAGGAACACAACGCGATCCAGGGTGTGTTCGCGTTCGAGGCATAGACCGGGGATCGGCGTCGGGGAGATTGTTCCAGTCTCTCCGGCGCGTTCGTCAGGAATGGAGGCGGCCATGTCAGCATTCTCGAAACCGGGTGAGCAGAGCCAGATTCCGTTTATCGCGGTGATTTCCGGGATGGTTCTCCTGGCATGGCTCAGCCTCTGGCTCTGGTCGCAATCTCCATACAGCCGCTACCTCGATCACGATCATCTCGGTTCGGTGAGCGTCAGTCAGAGTCCGACCGTCATGTCGATCCACGTCGCCGGCTGGACGCTGATGGTGGTGGCGATGATGTTGCCGACAACGCTGCCGCTCATCACGCTCTTTCGCGGGTTTGTTCGAAAGCATGCCAACGCCGCGGTGCTGGTCGGGACGCTTCTGGCAGGTTACATTGGAATCTGGACGCTGTTCGGCGTGGCGGTGCATGCAGGGGACTGGGGTCTCCACATGCTGATCGACCAGAGCGCGTGGGTTACGGCGAATGCCTGGCTGATCTCGGCAGCGATACTGTTTGGGGCCGGCATTTACCAGTTTACTGAATTGAAGTACAAGTGTCTGGACGAATGCCGGTCGCCGTTCAGCTTCATCCAGCGGCACTGGCATGGCGGAAACAAGTACCGGGAATCGCTCACCCTCGGGCTTCACCACGGCCTCTACTGCATCGGATGCTGCTGGACACTGATGCTCCTCATGTTCGCTGTCGGCATGGGCAATCTTGCATGGATGCTTCTGCTCGGCATCGTGATGGGAATTGAGAAGAACGTCTCCTGGGGACGTAAGCTGAGCAAGCCGCTGGGACTTGTTCTGATCAGCTGGGGCATGTTGCTGCCGGCGCTGGCGCTCACCGGGGTTATCTCGCTAAGTCACTAGCGAGGAGAGGAATCACACCATGAACACCAACCAGATTGTCGATCGCGTGAACGAGGCGCTCAACGAGCACAACGTTGACGAGCTGCTGGCGCTGATGACCGACGATGTCGTTTTCGAGAACACCGGACCGGCGCCGGACGGTGAGCGCTATGAGGGACAGGCTGACCTGCGTCGCTTCTTCGAGCAGCTCTTCACGGATTCGCCGAACGCCAGGTTCGAGTCCGAAGACCGGTTCTGCACCGACGATCGATGCCTTGATTGCTGGACCTATACCTGGGACCCGAACGGCGATCCGGGGAGAGTTCGGGGCGCGAGTGTCTACCGGTTTCGAGACGGAAAGATCTCCGAGATGCACGAGTACGTCAAGGGATAGAACGCCCCCACCACAAGGGCGATACTCAACTGCCGCCGGAACGACGAACAAGTGACCTCACTGCCCGGCTGGGACGTCCCAGCCGGGGCGCTCTCCCTTAGTTCATCTGGAGACTTCTGCCCCGTCAGCCGGCGTACGGGCAAGCCATGAGTCTTGTTGATACATGAATGTCTGCATGCTAGCATGTGCTTACAATCACTTATGCTGATCATAGCGCGCGGACAACGACAAAGCGCCTGGTTTACTGTGCTCAAGTCTGCACGCGTGTCGAGCGACGAAGCAGGTAGAACCATCGGAGAATGGAGAGAGGGTTTCAATGAGTTTGCGTCCATTTGTCCCGCTGATACTATCGTCGGCGCTTGTTTTCGTACTGGCCGCCTGCACGACGTCGACGGACGACGACGCTGTCGAAGCAACGGATGATACCGTCGTGGAATCGGCTGACGATGCGGCGGAAACTGACGCAGCGACCGATGATCTCGACGAGGCAGACCTTGACGCCGCCGATGATGAGGAAGCCGAAGCGAGTGATGAAGCCGACAATGACTTCCCGGTGGACATGGACGAAGTGGCCGAGTTCCTTTCGACCGAAGGATTTGCCCTCTGTTCAGACCAAGACGCGATAGACGCCGCAGAAACGATTACTCCGGAGCTCGATCTTGCATCTCTGGAAGCCGCGTCTCATGACAGAACGTTCGTCGCAGAAGCGTACGCAAACACCTATGTCGGTGAGATTACCGACGACCTGCTGATCGGCGTCTCGCTCGACAGTAGATACGCTGACCAGGCGGAAGGTGTCTCTGTATATCTTTGCGATAGCGAAGATGTAAGCGTTTACCTCTGGGGCGACATCGAAGATGGAAGCGCCACACTCGCTGAAGACGATGTGGAAGTAGACCTCACCGTTGGGGACGATGGCATCACGGGAACCGTACTCCTCGACGGGGAAGAAAAATCGTTCAGCGCAAGCGCGACGACCGGCGACGCCGGGATGTACGTTGCGGCTGACTCAGCCGGGGACGTCGATCTCGAGGTGCGGTGG
>SKTL01000327.1 GCA_007122555.1 Thermomicrobiaceae bacterium
TAGCGTTGCTGATGGCCATGCCAATCGGCATCATGGCCGGCATCTACCTGGCGGAGTATCCCGGCAACCGGGCGGCGATGATCATCCGGTTCTGCACGGATGTGCTGACGGCAATGCCGTCGATCGTCGTCGGCGTGACGGCGTATATCCTCATTGTCCAGCGCACGCAGCAGTTCTCCGCGCTGGCGGGAAGCATCGCGCTGGTCGTACTGATGGTCCCAATCATCACTCGCACCACCGAAGAGATGTTGCGGCTGGTGCCCGACGCGTCGCGAGAAGCGGCAGTTGCGCTGGGAGCTCCGAAGTGGTGGACCACATTGACGGTGGTGATCCCGATGGCGTTCAGCGGGATTGTCACGGGTATTCTGCTGGCTTTGGCCCGGGCGGCCGGTGAGACGGCGCCGTTACTGGTCACGGTGCTGGGAAACAACAATCTGGCCTACAGCATTTTCGGGCCGATGCAGGCGCTGCCGCTGCTAGCCTACCGATACACCGAGCAACCGTTCGCGGAGATGAATCAGCAGGCCTGGGGGGCGGCGTTGCTCCTGGTCGTTATCGTCCTTATCACGAATATCAGCGTGCGGCTTGCAACCCGTAAACGTCTGGCGAAGTAGGGTACTGATATGGTTGAGACTGGCCACCGCAGAGAGTTCATCCGCATTCCGGAAGACCAACCGACTCATCTGCGGATTGAAAACCTGTCCGCGTTCTACGGGGAGTCGATGGCGATTGAACCGACCTCGCTACCGATTCCCCGACAGCAGGTGACGGCGATTATCGGCCCGTCAGGCTGTGGGAAATCGACGCTGCTGCGCTCGTTGAACCGGTTGCACGAGACGTTGCCTGGCGCGCGAAACGAGGGTCATGTCTGGCTGGACGGCGAAGATGTCTTCGATCCTGAGGTGGATCCGATTATCGTCCGGCGGCGGATCGGCATGGTCTTTCAACAACCGAATCCGCTCCGGGGCCGAACCATCGCGCAGAACGTTACGATCGGCCTGGAACTGGACGGCGCCAGCCGGCGTGAGTGCGATGAGGCGGTCGAGCGCTCTCTGCGCCTGACCGCGCTCTGGGATGAAGTCAAAGACCGTCTGAACGAGCCGGCGATCAAGCTGTCGGGCGGTCAGCAGCAGCGGCTTTGTCTGGCCCGTTCGCTGGCCGTTGAGCCCGAAGTGATTCTGATGGACGAACCCGCCAGCGCGCTTGACCCGATCGCCACGCTCCGGATCGAGGATCTGGTGAAGGAGCTGGTCAGCCAGTACACGATCATCATCGTGACACACAATATGCAGCAGGCTGGACGCGTGTCCGATAACACAGTGTTCATGACGCTTGGGACTCAGGGAGCCGGCATGGTCGCGGAAGCCGGGCCAACCAGCGAGATCTTCACGATGCCGGTCAACCCGAAGACTGAAGACTACATCACCGGCCGCTACGGGTAGTGATCTGGAGAGGACCAGACGATGTCTGGCGATGCCCCCGGCGGGCGCCGGCGTATCGAAGTCAATACCGCGCTCGATGAGCAGGGCGACCAACCTGGTGCAGAGCGTATCAAGGTGCGAACCCGGAACCTTTCGGTCTACTATGGCGGCTTCCGGGCGATCCGTGACATCACGCTGGATTTTCCGACCACGAGGATCAGTGCGCTCATTGGTTCGTCCGGTTCGGGCAAGTCGACCCTGTTGCGAACGCTCAACCGGATGCACGACGCGACCCCCGGGACGCATGTCACCGGCGAGGCGATGCTGGATGACGAACCGATCTACGGTGAAGATGTCGATCCGATTATGGTCCGACGACGAATCGGCATGGTCTTTCAGCGTCCGAACCCGTTTGAGAAGTCGATCTTTGACAACGTGGCCTACGGTTTGCGGTTTCTCGGCAAGATGTCGCGGAGCGAGCGACAGGATCGAGTCGAAGAATCCCTGAAAAGTGCGGGGCTCTGGGATGAGGTGCATGATCGGCTGGACAGTTCGGCGTTTTCGCTCTCCGGCGGGCAGCAGCAGCGACTCTGTATCGCCCGGGCAATCGCCGTTCAGCCGGAAGTGATCCTGATGGACGAGCCGACATCCGCGCTTGATCCGATCGCCACGCATCATGTGGAAGAGCTGATGCGTGAGCTGGCGAAAAACTTTACAATCATCTGCGTCACGCATAATATGCAGCAAGCTGCCAGAGTGTCACACACGACCGCATATATGACGATGGATGAAGACCGGGCTGGAGTGGTCGTGGAAGTTGGGCCGACCGGGCGGATCTTCACCAATCCGGAAGATCCACGGACCGAGGATTACATCACAGGGCGGATTGGTTAGAACGGAGCCGGAACTATGGAGGCAGCCTCTCACAGTCGGGCGTATTTCGATCGCCAGCTCCAGCGAGTTCGTGAAGACATTCTGCTACTGGGCAGCATGGCCGAGAAGTCGATCGAGCGGTCAGTCGAAGCATTACGTCGCCGCGACACGGACCTGGCTCAAGCAGTGATCGATGATGACCGCTGGATCGACGATCGGACCTACGA
>SKTL01000428.1 GCA_007122555.1 Thermomicrobiaceae bacterium
ATCCCCAGATCAATGGCGATGTCGATCAACGCAACTTCGGTGGGATCACCAATCGCATACGGAGACCCGTTCTTTCGGTGAACCGTGGCTTCGTTGGTCAGGACTCCGGTCATCACGGTAGTGTGGAGTGCGGAATCTTCATGGAGCTCGGCTGAATGCCAGCCATTATGGTTAAAGTCGAACATCTCATCAGCCGTCCAGATCTTCTGAACGGTCATTCGGTTTTCAGTCAGCGTTCCCGTCTTGTCACTGCCGATCACGTCCGCACTGCCGAGCGTCTCGACAGCAGGTAGCCGACGGATGATGGCGTTGCGTTGGGCCATTCGATGAACGCCGATCGCCAGCGTTACCGTGAAGACGATCGGCAGACCCTCTGGAACCGTCGCCACCGCCAGCCCAACTCCGACCATGAACATCTCGTCGGCGCTGACGCCAACGGCGATGCCCAGGACGAAGGCGAGCACAGTCGACCCGAGGACCGCTGCACCGACGATCTTTGCGAAGCGATCCATTCGCGCCTGCAGGGGAGTCTGCACGACTTCGTGTTCCCGGACTTGTTCAGCGATACTCCCGAGCTCGGTGCGGTCGCCGGTTTCAACGACAACTCCGCGACCTCGTCCGCTTGACACCGTCGTTCCCGCATAGAGCATGTTGTTTCGGTCGGACACCCCGGTTTCTGGGGCGATTTCTTCGCGGCGCTTCTGGACCGGCGTCGATTCGCCGGTCAGGAGCGACTCGTCCGCCATCAGCGATGTCGCGGAGATAACCCGGATATCCGCGGGAACCCGAGTGCCTGATTCGAGGATGACCAGATCCCCTGGAACGAGCTCCGCAGACTCCACTTCGATTTCCCGGCCATTGCGAAGAACGTGAGCTTTCGGCGCAACGAGCTGGCGAAGTGCAAGCACCGAGCGCTCAGCTTTGCGTTCCTGTGTAAATCCGATGACTGCGTTAAGGATCAGCACCGCTGCGATAACTGCGGTGTCAATGTATTCCTGCAGGGCGAGTGTCGCCAGCGAGGCGACGAGCAGGATGTAGATGAGCGGACTGCGGAACTGACTCAACAGCAGAGCGATCGCGCTCTGGCCCTGAGTTTCGCGGATGGTGTTGGGCCCGTACTGCTGAATTCGGTCCCTTACCTCTTCGGTCGAGAGTCCGTCGGTGTTGCAGTTCAGCAACTCGACGACCTGATCGACGGGTCGCGCGTGCCAGTCGGGACTATTCGCCCGCTCTGCTGCCGAGTTACTGCGTTTGTCTTTCACCATGATCGCCCCGATGACGACAGCTCATTCGCCAGCACCACTATGAACGCTTAACGATCAATGATATGCCTGCGCCTGTTACAGGAACCTGTCAGTCGGGTAGCGAAACGTGTCAGTGGAACTACGAACAAAGACTGCCAGGGCGCAAAGGGCCCGGCGTGGCGATCCGGCCGGGCCCTGACTGGCGTTAGTCGACAGCGATTGCTGTAGCAGGGGTGTACTGGAAGACCCCGCCGTGCAGATTTCCAGTATCAGGGTCAATCCGGATCCCGGTCGGTCTGGCGAAGAAGATCGAGTTGATGCCCTCCGCTCTGGGTTCCACCGGGTGACCGATCTCGCGAAGATGGTCGAGCACCTCGTCGCCGAACCGGGTTGACACGTCACTGATTGGACCTTCGGCATGCATTCTCGGCGCGGAGATAGCTTCCTGCATACCAGTCCCGTACTCCATGAGGTTGAGAGCGACTTGCGTCATGGCCGAGATGATTCTGCGTCCGCCCGGCGCGCCGATCGCGGCGAACGGCCGGCCATTGCGTCGAATCAGCATAGGAGAGGCTGCAGACAGGATTCGCTTGCCGGGACCGACCGAGGTTACCGCGCCGGGACGGGGATCAAACCATGTCGTTGCGTTGTTCAGCAGGATACCGGTTCCCGGAACAACGACGCAGGACCCGAATCCGGCGCCGAGCGTCGATGTCAGGGCAATCATGTTGCCGTCCCCGTCGACTACATTCATATGGGTGGTTCGGCCGCCGGGGGCGGCGCTGTCGCGCAGGTCCTCCGCCGGTCGCTCCTGAGGATCGAACGGCCACGGGTCGCCCGGGCCCGCATGCGGGTTGGCCCGGTCAGGATCGATCTCCCCGCGCCGCGCCGCAGCATACCCTTCGGAGATCACTCCCTGATAGGGGACGGTCATTTGCTCGGCATCACCCAGGTACCGGAGGCGGTCGCGGAAGGCAAGTCGAATCGCTTCGATGACGAGATGCGCCGCCTTTGGTGTCTGGAAACCATACTGAGAGACGTTCAACCCTTCGAGTATCTTCAGCGCCTGAAGCACCGTGGCGTTGCCGCTGTTCTCGATCTGTGCGGAGACCTCGAAGTCGCCGTACGAAATCGTTGTCGCCTGATGCTCGAGCGTCTTGTGCGCGGCAAGATCGTCTTCCGTGATCAATCCGCCGTGCTTCTCCATTTCGGCGACCATGCGTTTCCCGACTTCTCCGTTGTAGAGGGCATCCGGGCCATGTTCGGCAATCTGTTCC
>SKTL01000184.1 GCA_007122555.1 Thermomicrobiaceae bacterium
TCAGCTACAATCCACTCCTGATGCTCGCGCTGCCGGCGCTCGGCTACGTCTACCTCTCATTTCTGGGCAATGAATTCTTCGGGCGGCGGTTGCCAGCTCCAACCTCGCTCAAAGCCTGGACCTGGGTTATTCCGGTCGTGATCGTCGTCTACTGGATTGCCCGGAACCTTCCCTGGGAGCCGTTCACCTATCTGGCGCCGTAGCGTCTTTGATGAGTTGAAGGGCAATCCTGATCACATCTCCACCTCCTGCTCGGAAACAAGCCGCAGCAAGGTAACGAGGAGCCAGATCGCAATCACGCCAATGGCCATGAATCCACCGATCGGGCCGATCATCATGCCCACTGGAATATCAACACCGGCATCCAGTTGAAACAGTGTCTGCAAAGTGATCATCGGAGCCAGAAGGGAAACGATGAACAGGAGCGGGATGGACATAACGTATCCGAGCGGGTCCCGCCTGAGAATCAGCAGACCAGCCAGTATCGCTGCCGGGAGAATGATCGCAAGGTCAATCGCATGCGTGATCAGAGTCGTGGAGTGCTCGAGAACTCCAGGAGGTTGATTCCGGATCAGCGAAGTGAGGGGCGCTTCCAGCCAGACGACCAGCGTCACCAGTCCGATGAGGAACATGAAGATGGTGAGTCCCCGACGCGGGGGCCCGGATCCAAGCTGTCTGGCAAGTTCCTCGGGGCGGATCGAACGGAACGCGAGAACGAATGCAAACAGGCTGGCTGACATTAGCCCAACATACACGAGAAACAGTTCGTTGAAGCCGGTTCCGAGCGCCAGGCTGGCCGAGTTGTAGAGAAACCAGACAAGTACTCCGAACAGAAGCAGTCTTCCTCGCAGAGATCTGCGTCGAACAAGCACCAGCGACACCACTAGCAATGGGAGCGCTAGCGCCAGCGTCACTGCATCGGCCCCCTTGTTGGCCGTTGCTCTAATGACTGAATCGTTGCGGTAGATTCCACTTCCGTAGATATCGATGACTTCGCCGTGGATCGATGTGAACGATTCCGGCGCGCCACCTCCCTGCCACAGCAGGCCGGTCAGTGCTGTGATCAACGCCAGAACGACGATCACTCCGGAGAGTGCGGAGAGCGTTCTGATAGCGCCAATCGACGAGTCATCTGATGCGTCGCCGAAGATCGAAGCGGGGTTACGCGGCCGCGTGGTCATGGCGCGATTCCGGCGCCCTGAATGAGCTGCCTCAACGGTCGGATGCCTGGCGGGATCGTCGCCAATGATCCAGCCTTGTGAACACCTCGCGAAATCCCCGTGTGCGCTCCTCCGGCCGCGCCGGTCTGACGCCGAAATGACGCATCAGCCGTTCGATCCCAACGGAGAGCACAAGCGACCCGGCAAGCAGCCCTGCTCCGGCAATCATCAGTGAGCTCAGATCCATGCAGGTCTCCTTCGAAGCGTCGGGGTGAAAGCGAGGTGTTCATGTACCCCATCGCCAGAATGGGGCTGATACGAGATTTCTTTGCCAGTCTATCGCAAAGCGTCCGACCGTGGCCCGAAGGTTGCATGTAGCAGGTTGAGCTCTCACTGCCGGGTACTCCGGCGGCGCAGTTCCCACCTCAACGGACAGAGCCGCCTCAGCATCCGCCGCAGCCAAACGTGGCGCAACGGTCTGCATGGTAGTCACTGACATGGTGCGAGTGGAGATCCCCGTCACCGAAGAATACGCGGAGCGCACGGTGCGGGTGTTATGAACCAGCCGCGCCGGGAAGGCGCTCCGAACCAGCGTGCATCCGGCAGGTATGTAGCCGCCCGTCGGATGATTCAGACGCCGTTCGCTGAAGACCGCAGATCAGGATTTCCTCGACTCCCACCGAAAGAATCGGACACTGATCAGGAATCCGATCACCGCGGTGAGCACCAGTACTCCCATCTGGAGCCAGGCGTCGTTGAGTGTGCCTCCATCAATCAGCACCGTCCGAAGCCCCTCAACCAGATAAGTGAGAGGAAGCAGCTGGATGATGGGCTGGAGTATGCCCGGAGCATCATCAACCGGGAAGAAGACCCCACTCAGAAACATCATCGGGATCGTCACGATGGTTCCCGCGCTGTCCGCGACATCCGTATTGCTGGCGAATGCGCTGATCACAAAGCCAATAGCCAGAAACGCGAATGCGCCGAGTACAACAAGCACCAGAGCTGACAGATAGCTACCGGAGAGGTTGACGTCAAAGAGAGCGAGCGCAACGGCGACAATGATCACGGTCTGCATCACCGCGATCACCACTTGGGTGGAGATCCTGGAAAGTATGAACTGCCATAGCGGAAACGGCGTGGCCTTGACTCGTCGCAGAATGCCCTTCTCCCGAAACGCCACGAACGTGGTGGAGAGCGACTGTATTCCATTGACCATCAGCGAAATGCCGATCACACCTGGCAAAAAGAAATCGATGAATTGAAACGCTTCACCTTCGACGGTGGCGACCTCGGAGTGGATCATCCGTGGTTGACCGGCAATCTCCAGTTCGGTGCGCAGCAGAAACTGTTCA
>SKTL01000356.1 GCA_007122555.1 Thermomicrobiaceae bacterium
CGGACGACGGACGTGACGGGGAAGATCCAGTTGCCGGAGGGTGTCGAGATGGTGATGCCCGGAGACAACGTAGAGATGACGGTCGAGCTGATTCAGCCGATTGCGATTGAAGAAGGATTGCGGTTCGCGATTCGCGAAGGCGGCCGGACCGTTGGCGCCGGTGTCGTGACCTCGATTATCGAGTAGAATTACCTGCTGAGACTGGCGAGCGGCGTTTCACGACGCGTAGAGGATGTGGTATCATGGCGAAGAAGGGCAGAGCTGACCGACACGTCATTACGATGGAATGTACTGAGTGTCGGGAGCGGAACTACACAAGCGAAAAGAATCGGCGGAACGACTCCAGCCGTATCGAGTTGAAGAAGTTCTGCCCGCGTTGCCGAACGCATCAGGTGCATCGGGAAACGCGGTAGCCGAGGTCCGACGAAGGTAAGTAGCACAGGGTCGTAGCTCAATTTGGTAGAGCAGCGGTCTCCAAAACCGCAGGTTGCGGGTTCGAGTCCTGCCGGCCCTGCCACCCTCCAACCCAACGTCCTCGATGACAGTTCTGGAAGGTGGCGTGAAAGCCAAACGAGTCACCGTGGGGCAGCGCCGCTGGCATGCCCCATTGTTTTGTGACCGGGAGTCGAAACGTTCACCAGTGACTGGCGGTGCCGCAATCTTCACTGCCAGAAGGAAGGTCTAATGGCGACCAGGACCAAATCCAAGGGAAAAGCGACCGAGCGTGAGGCGTCCTCACGTTTTGGCAGTCTTAAACAACTGGTACGCGATACCAGAAATGAGATCAAGAAAGTAACCTGGCCCGATCGCGAGACGACGCGGAATTTGACGATTGTTGTCATCGCCCTCGCGGCGTTTCTTGGAGCTCTTCTGGGCGGCATTGACGCATTGTTTGTCCGCCTGTGGGAAGCGCTTCGGGCGTTTTAGGAGGCAGTCATGGCACGATCACTCCGTGAACGAATCGCCCAGCGGCGTGCGGAAGCAGGCGGCGGTGTTCTGACCGATGAAGCCGCCGACGAGCAATCAGCGGACGATGAATCGCCGGCAGAAGAACTGCCGGGCGACTGGTACGTTGTGCATACCTATTCCGGGTATGAGAACAAGGTTCGCCAGAATCTCGATCATCGTGTCGACACGATGGACATGACTGATCAGATCTTCGAAGTGGTTGTGCCCACCCAGGAGGAAGTCGAGATCAAGTCCGGCCAGCGCCACAGCGTGCAACGGAAGGTGTTTCCGGGCTATGTTCTGGTGCGGATGATCATGAGTGACGAGTCATGGAGTGTCGTTCGCAACACCCCGGGCGTCACCGGTTTCGTTGGCACCACCGCGAGACCAAGCCCGCTCGCCCGAGACGAGGTTGAGAAGATCCTCAAGGGAATGCACGCGGAGGCTCCGAAGGTTTCCGTGACACTTGCGCTGGACGACACTGTCCGGATTATTGATGGGCCGTTCAGTGACTTCCGCGGTACTGTTGATGATATTGATCACGAACGAGGCAAGGTGAAAGTCCTTGTGTCGTTCTTTGGACGCGAGACGCCGGTCACGCTCGATTTCCTGCAGGTTGAACGCGAGGTTTAGCCCGGCTCAGGAAGCACAGGCCGGTTTCGTAACGGAATGATCGTGGGAGGGAATGCGGTTCCCGCTCGGACCACAGGGAGGTAAGACAGTTGGCCAAGAAGATTCGCGCCTACATCAAATTGCAGATTCCGGCTGGCAAGGCGACGCCGGCGCCGCCGATTGGACCGGCCCTCGGTCAGCATGGCGTGGCGATTATGAATTTCTGCAAGGAGTACAACGAGCGGACGGCCGATATGGCCGGACAGGTTGTCCCCGTGGTTATCACGGTATTCGAAGATCGTTCGTTTACATTCATCACCAAGACTCCGCCAGCATCAGAGATGCTTCGTCAGGCGGCGGGAGTCGATAAAGGCGCAAGCAACGTTAAGACCGAGACGGCCGGCCAGGTCACCCGCGATCAGGTTCGCGAGATCGCCGAGACCAAGATGGCTGACCTGAATGCGGTCGATATTGAAGGCGCCATGTTGCAGGTTGAGGGGACAGCGCGGAGTATGGGGCTACGCGTCGTCGACTAACCTTGATCAACACGCCGACTATCGGATGAATGTGGGAGGGTAAATAGCCCGTTTGCACCACGAGAGGAGCCTGAACAGATGCCAAAGCATGGCAAGAAGTACCTCGAAGCAGCCAAGCAGATTGAAGAAGGCAAGCTCTATTCGCCGGAAGAAGCTGTCGAGCTGGTGAAGAAAATTGCATTTGCGAATTTCGATGAGACGATCGAAGCGCACTTTCGCCTGGGTATCGATCCTCGTCAGGCCGACCAGCAGCTTCGGACGTCGGTGACGCTGCCGAATGGAACCGGTAAGACAACCCGCGTTCTCGTGTTTGCCGCCGGTGAAGCGGAGAAGATTGCCCAAGATGCCGGGGCGGATTATGTCGGCAGTGATGATCTGGTCCAGAAGATCCAGGAAGGCTGGCTGGAGTTCGACGCCGCGGTTGCCGTCGCCGATCAAATGAGCAAGGTCGGTGGACTTGGCCGAATTCTCGGTCGTCGTGGACTGATGCCGAACCCGCGCTCTGGCACGGTCGTGCGAGAAGTTGACGATCTTCCGCGAGTTATCAGCGAACTCAAGGGCGGCCGGATCGAGTTCCGAAATGATCGCACGGGACTGTTGCACGTTGAAGTGGGCAAGAAGAGCTTCAACGAGCAGCAGCTTCTGGAGAACTTCAACGCCATTGTGGAAACGGTCTTCCGGGAGAAGCCCGAAGGCATCAAGGGCATCTATTGCCGCAGCATCACGCTGACGAGTACAATGGGCCCTGGCGTTCCGGTGGACGTTAGCCTTGCTCAGCAGGCTGCGGGCCAGTCGGCGACAGCGGCGTAACGCATCGGACGCGTAACAAGTTAGTAAGCTCGCTCGAGACCGCTGGAGCCCACGGGCTTAATTTTCCAGCCGAGGCGATCAAGGATGAGTATCCGGACAGTGCACAGTGTGTGCTGGACTCAAGCCCTTGCGCCTGCAGCGCAAGGGCTTTCTTGTTTGCCCGCGTACGAAGTCTGTTCAGAAAGGGGGTGAGAACGTGCCAACACCGAAGAAGTACCAGGAAGTCGAAGAGATTACCGAGCTTCTGAAAGGGTCATCGCTGACGATTTTGACGAACTATCGTGGTCTGTCTGTCGCGCAGTTGCAGAGCTTTCGAAAGAATCTTCGAGAGAACGGCGGATCGTTCCGTGTTGTGAAGAACACGCTGACCGGCATTGCTGCGGACAATGCCGAGATGAGCGAGATCCGGGAGTTCCTTGAGGGTCCGACGGCGATTGTAACATCCGGCGAGGATCTCGTCGGACCAGCCAAGACGACCCGGGAAATGGTCCGAACATCTCGAATCCTCGAGATCAAAGCTGGCATCCTGGAGGGAAGCCTGGTTTCGGCGGCGGAGGTAGAGCGGCTGGCGACACTGCCAAGCCGTGAGGAACTGCTGGCGAAGGTTGTCGGCGGCTTGAATGCGCCGCTGGCGGGTATGGTCGGCGTCCTGTCCGGACCGATCCGGTCGCTCGCATACGTTCTGCAGGCGCGCGCATCGCAGCTTGAAGAGGGTGGCGGATCATAGTCCGAACGGCATGAATGCATCGACGTTTCAACGCAGCGAAATCGTAGACGAAAGATTGAAAGGAAGAACAACAATGGCGCTTGGCCAGGAGAAGATGGAAGAGCTGATTCAGACGATCGAGCAGATGACCGTACTCGAACTCTCTGAGCTCGTTAAGGAGCTCGAAGACCGGTTTGGCGTTGTGGCCGCCGCTCCGGCCGCCGCCGCCGCTGCTCCGGCTGCTGCCGGCGCTGACGAGGAAGCTGAGGAACAAACCGAGTTCGATGTCATACTGACGGACATCGGTTCGCAGAAGATTCAGGTCATTAAGGCCGTCCGCGAGCTGACCCAGCTTGGCCTCAAGGAAGCGAAGGACATGGTCGAGGCGACTCCGAAGGCGATCAAGGAAGGCGTCAACAAAGAAGAAGCCGACGCCGCCAAAGCCCGCCTCGAAGAAGCTGGCGCAACAGTCGAGCTCAAGTAAGCTCGTAAACGAACACCGGTGCACAGGGAACTTGCCATATCTCGCGGCGGGTTCCCGTTGCACTTTTGAGTGTTTTGACCGGGCTATGCTATACTTCAGAACGAATTCGGGGCGTGGCGCAGTCCGGTAGCGCACCGGTATGGGGTACCGGCGGTCGGAGGTTCGAATCCTCTCGCCCCGACCAGATTCAGCTCAATGCCTCACTTCATAAATCCATCCGTTCCCGGAACGACAGACCGGGTGTGTGTCAGTAAGGTGATTCGTTATGGTTGACGAAGCACGGCGGCCGCGCATAGTGATTGCTGATGACGAATCAATCATCAGGATGGATCTGAAGGAAATCCTTACCCAGCTGGGCTATGACGTCGTTGGTGAGGCCAGCGATGGTCGAACTGCCCTGGAGCTCGCCCGAAAGCTTCAACCTGATCTCGTCATCCTGGACATCAAAATGCCAACAATGGACGGTATCGAGGCCGCCGAATGCGTCACGCACGAGGGGCTCGCCCCGGTGGTGCTCCTTACCGCGTATAGCGAAAAGGCGCTCATTGGCCGGGCAAAGAATGCGGGTGTCTCGGGATATCTGGTGAAGCCGTTTCGCGAAAGCGAGCTAATGCCCGTGATCGAGCTTGCGCTGGCCCGGTTTGGCGAAATGAAGGGCATGGAGTCCGAGGTTGACGAGCTCCGTGAGAAGCTGGAGGCCCGCAAAACGATCGAACGGGCTAAAGGGATGCTTATGGACGTCCACGGACTGACCGAGGCTGAAGCGTTCAACAGGATGCGTCGAACCAGCATGGATTCCCGCAAATCAATGCGGGAAGTTGCGGACGCGATCTTGCTGACGCACCAGGTCGAGTCTCGATCGAGTTAACGGCGATGTACATGCCGATCAGCCTTCGTCATCGTTTTCGCGGACGCCTTGTGACTGCGTTACGGTGACGCCCATGAACTCCGGCTCGATCTCCCGGTATTGAACCTGAGCAGGAACAATCACTCGCACCTCGAAGTCATAGTTCCCCGGTTCCGCATTGGCGACATTGATGAACACCGTGATGTCATCGGACTCGACTGCCTCTACCGCCGTGCGGGATCCTTCAAGCGTGACCGACGCCGTGTCGCTAGCAAGCTCGATCATCGTGTTCGGAGCAGCGTTCATGATGCCGATCGGAATCTCGGAGATCTCGCGCTGATGGACTTGCCGCCGGATCTCGATAGAGACATGGACGGTATCCTCGTCAACGGTGATCTCTGCCGGGATCCGGGATTGATCGATCTCGACATCCCGCACGATCTGAGATTCGTCCCAACCGGCGACGTCAATTGGCGTCGTCGTGAGGAAGAATACGTTTGAGAGTTCCTCCTCCGGTCCGTCCACGATAACCTCGTCGGTGGGCAAGACCGTCGTACGTATGAGATCGTGACCGGGGGCAAGAGCGTCGTCCCCGACGATCACCGGAATGATCTTTCGAACCTGTCCACGGACGTCGAGTGTGACCGTCACACTGATTTCGGACGGATCGATCTGAATTCCGTGAATCTCATTGTCGTGTTCGTCAAGCAGCATCGGTTCAATCGTGTCGGTGAAGCTGGACGTTCGCCCGTCAACCTGAATTTCGAGAACGGCTCGCTCGATCTGCTGAATTGTCCGGTCCGGACCAGATACAGCGACGGTGTCTTCATCAAACTCAATCGATCGGACCTGATAGTTAGCCGGGACGTCTTCCGGTTCGCGAACCGAAACCGGAATGTCCTCGCGGGTGTTCATCTGATCAATGACGAGAGCCACCGTTTCGGGCGCGACATCCCGTATGCGGACGTCTGACGGAACATCAACGCTGACATCAACCTCATGATCGCCAGTCTGGTCAATCTCGGACATATCGGCCGACGCGACAACGCTGTCCCGCTCCAGTGGCGTAATGATGCTCTGTGGACCCTGGACCGTGATATCCACGGTTGGGAGTTCGCCGACGATCTCAAAGGTTTCCTGAAGGTTTTCGACTGTCACGGTGATCCCCCCCAGTACGCGCGTGGTCTCCGGGTCATTCTGGTAGGTAACCCAGGCCCAGAGTCCAAAGGCGAGCACCATCGACAGGAGGAACCGGAGGAGGTTCCCGGTGTCGAAGAACCGGCGCACACTCGCCAGGACTTGACGCAGTCGTTGAGGCAGCATCACACGACGATCGGTCATACGCCGCCTTCATACTGAGGGTCTGTTGACTCTTGAGTCGATTGGCGGCGTCGGCCGGGACGTTCTGATCGATCACGATGATCGATCTTGAGAAGTGCGCGCAAGACTCGACGGAGTCGCTCCTGATCGAGGTTGCGAACGAGCCGGCCCGCACTGTGCGCGACGGAGATCTGCCCGGTCTCTTCGGAGACGATAATCACTATCGCATCGGACTCTTCGGTAATTCCGATAGCCGCCCGGTGTCTGGTGCCCAGCTGGCCTCCAGTCGCGACGTTGTCACTGAGCGGCAGCACGCACGATGCCGCCAGCACCCGGTCCTCGCGGATAATCACCGCGCCGTCATGAAGCGGCGTGTTCGGGTAGAAAATGCTGATCAGCAACTGCCGGGTAACGAGCGCGTTCAACTGAACGCCACGGTCGACATAATCTTGCAATCCGGTCTCGCGCTCGATGACCATCAGCCCCCCAAATCGCAGCCTGGAAAGTTGAGCAGATGCCCGGGTGATCTCTTCGACGGCTCGCTCAAGCTGCGACACCTGGCGCGAGCCGCCGAACATGTCCGGCACCGTGCGGCCCAGCTGTTCCAGTCCTCGCCGGAGTTCCGGCTGGAAAATGATCGGAACCGCGATGATCAGCGCCGGCAATGCGTGGCCGAGAATCCAGTTTAGCGCGCTCAGATTCAGTATGTTGGCCACACCAACAACCGCAATGATCAGTATGGCCAGGCCCCGGATAAGCTGCGTGGCGCGATTGCCCCGAGCTATCCAGAGGACTGCGAATATAATGAGACCGACTGCTGCGATATCGACCAGTGCTCGCAGATCCAGCCGGGTAAATATCCAGGGGAGATCTGGCATCGTGTCATCCTGAGAAAGCCGTGTTCACCCAGAAATGGGCATATTAATTGTAACACGCCCCCGTGAAACGACCTGATCGACTAACGATTATTCGACTGTTGACGGGCGCGCGTGAGCGCGGCGATTGCAGACCGTTTGGCTTTGACTGCGTGGTCGTCGGGAGCGAGGGCAGAAAGCCGACGGTAGACGCGATCCGCTTGATTGTATTCCTGGATGGACACCAGGAGCTCACCAAGCTGGTGATAGGTCGCGGGATCGTTCGGGTCGAGCGCCAGCATCTGATGTGACGCAGCGATCGCCTCATCAAGGTCATTGTGCTTTCTGGCGATTCGGACAATCTCCCGTAACTGGCTCATCGCCTCACTGGTCCGGCCGTACTGCACATACGTTGCAACTGCGGAGTGTCGCAACCGGGTTTCGTCCGGGGAGAAGCTGATCAGCAGTCGATGCAGCTTGCTGACTTTGTCCCAGTCGCTGGTCATCGTAGCGATTTCGATAGCGCGATGAATCGGGCGCTCCGCATCGGTGAGCCTGCCCGCCTTGTGAAAGAGCCGCCCCTGCATGACGAGCTGATCAATCGCCTGTTCGAACTTGCCGATCTTGAGACAGTTTTCAACCACCTGCGCCCGAAGCCGGATGTTACCCGGCGCCAGCCGGATCATTGATTCAAGCGTCTCGATCGCGTTGGCGTACTCGTGCGATTCTTCCTGGCGCTTCGCGAGCGCTTCCAGCGTCGTCAATGCATCGTTTCGAGCACCGGACTGGCCCATGAGTTCGGCCTGCAGGCGAAGCACCTCAGCATCCTGATTGCCGGCCTTGATCAAGGAGTCCAGATACGCGAGAGCATCAGAGGGAGCCTGGTCTTGCTGCAACAGTCGGGCGATGGCGAGTCCAACTGTCGTCCGGTTGGCGGGCGGGTCGAAGATCTCACTGGATTCGGCAATCGACGCTACCTGTGAATCTTCGAGAATCCGCCAGATCTCCTGCAATGCGCTGATACGTGCGCGCGGATCATTTGTCGCGAACGCCGCTCGCTCGAGACCGGTGTTCCGCAGGTAGTTCTCGACCGGTGACTCCGCCGGTGTTGTCTGAAAGAGAGCTTGAGCTTCCTGGAAGTCGCCCGCGTTCGTCGCCAGCAATCCGGCGAATAGCAGACCGCGCTGTGACGAACTGATCGCCGGGATCAGGAATTCGAGCAATCCGGTCACATGCTGATAATCGAGTTTTCCTTCTCGCAGCGCCTGACAGACGGGTCCCGCCGCCATCCACTTGGGCTCGATATCATCTGAGGCGGTCGACGCCAGGGCCGAGACCACGAGATTCTCGGGCCAGATCTTATCGGCGTCAAACTGATCCCGAAAGTTGCGGATCGTCTTGAGCGCTGCCTGCCCGTCTCCCGTTTTCAGATGAGTACGGACAAGATAGCTCAACGCGAGAGCGGATGCCGGCTCTCGCTCGACCCAGGATTCCGCCAGCTGCACGCTTTCGTCCAGCCGGTCCGCTTCAGCAAGTAGCTCGATTGCTGCCGGGACGTAGGGAACCAGATGAGTGTCATGCTCATCGCCGATAAGACGCTGAGCCAGCTGATACGCCTGATCAGGATCTGGTTCAATGTGCGTCTTGAGCCGGCTTAGCTCTAACTCGAAATCGTTGTGATCCAGGACCTGTTCTCGATGAATGATCGTGTCGAGCAATGTGCGAGCGTGATCGCGTCGCAGGGTAGCGACGAGAAGCTCAACTGACCGAATGTATCCAGGCAGGTATGTGGGTTCGAGCGCATTCAGGGTGAAGCTCGCGTCAAGGGCGCTCTCAAATCGCTGTTTCCTGATATCCGCGTCGGATTCGCGAACAAGCGCCTGAGCTGCTGAAGAGAGATTGCCGGCGGCGGGAAGCGGAGACCAGAATGCAACGCGGTCGAGCCTGGCTGCCTCGATGTAGTTGGGATGTCGAGTCGCAGGTGCGGTCATATGATCATCTTCCACATCGGAAACTTCGCGCTGCCGATTTCTCTTGAAACCTGGTCCCGCGCGGCCAGCGATTGCCAGTTTCGTCATTCGTGACGGAGCGAGCGCGACGTGTCGAACGCGCTGCATTACGTCGCTCGCATGGCAAGTATATGGGTTCCGACGCGAATCGCTTCTAGTACTGAAGTATTCATCTTGCTTGTGACGGCAGGGTTTCCGACCGTGATCGCTCGTGCAGTCTTCTACCGGTTCATCATGCGCGTCCGGCGAATGCGGTAGTCGCCGGCCCGAATGAACACGGCCTGGCAGATACGCGCGTCGCTCAGCCGCGATGCAATACGACCATCCAGTTCGTCCATGTTCCGGTTGGAGGTAATAATCGTCGGTCGACGGTTGTTATAGCGGTGATTCATCAGCTGATAGAGTTTTTCACGCGCCCACGGCGTCGCGTTTTCGGTGCCGAGGTCATCGAGTACGAGAAAATCAGCGTTTCGAACAGCCTGAAAACGGCTATCGTAGGAGCTTGGCTGATCCGGAGCAAA
>SKTL01000039.1 GCA_007122555.1 Thermomicrobiaceae bacterium
CGCCCTACGTCTGGCTTACCGACGTGACCGGGTATCTGCCGGCACATGAGGAATCCGCCACCGAGCGCGAGATCTACGTCGCGGCCGACTACAACGCCGAACTCATCAATCAGGTGGATCGGTATCCGAACTTGAGAGATCGATCTCTGTTCATCGGCAATCCGGAGGATCTCCTCCCGGTCCCATTGGGTCCCGGCCTCGAGACAATACAGGAGTGGACACAGCGAACGCATGAATTCGCCGGTTATGTCCGCTATTTCGACCCGGACAATCTCCCTGACCAGAACGCATTGCGTGACAAATTCTCGCTCGATCCAGTCGCACGAATTGCTGTCGCATCGGTCGGCGGGACGTCGGTCGGGACGACGCTGCTGAGCCGGATCATCGAGTCATGGCCGATCGTTCAGGAATCGGCGCCCGACCTCAAGCTGGTCGTCGTGGCGGGGCCGCGGCTCGATCTTTCCAGGCTACCGCAGTCTCCGGATGTAGAGTATCGAGGGTACGTCGACAACCTGTACGAGATGCTGGCCGCCGCAGACGTCGCGCTCGTTCAGGGCGGCCTTTCGACGACGATGGAACTGGTCGCGCTCCAGAAGCCGTTCCTGTACTTCCCATTGCAGCAACACTACGAACAACAACGACACGTCGCGAACCGCCTGGAGCGATACGGAGTTCCTTCATGGGCGCGAATTCAGTATCCCGACGCGACGCCGGAGTGTATCGGTCAGCGTCTGACCAGGTTGTTCACAGAGCCACCAAGCTATCTTCCAGTGGAATCAGTTGGAGCATCCCGGGCCGCTGAGCGGATCGCTCCATTGATCGGAAATCACGCGACTGCTCGGGTCGAAATGGAGATGAGTCGTCGCTAGGAACGAGGATCTGGATGGGCAAGAGAGCACCCTGGAGCGCCGGTAACTGCCGGGAGCCACCCGTGCGAAAGTAATCCCGGCGCCGCTGCCACGCCGCCGGGATGGCAGGCACACAGGAGCGAGTTACTCGCTGCGAGACCATTTCCGCTCCGCAGTATACACCGACTCCCTCCTGTTCCCTTGGTCGGACCACCGAAATTCGATGTTCTTGCGAATCTCCGCGTCTGGAAGGGCGCGAGGGAAACGTTATCCAACGGAGGGATTGCACGATGACAATCGAGAGATCTGCTACGGCCACCGTCACGATCGATGAAACAGCTGTCCAGACACTGCGAGAGCAGTTCCTCGGCCTGGTAATCACTCCTGACGATCAGGGCTACGACGACAACCGGGCAGTCTACAACGCGATGATCGACAAGCGACCGGCGATCATTGCACAATGCGCCAACGTCGCCGACGTTATCGCCTCGGTGAATTTCGCCCGGGAACAGGGGCTTCTCCTCGCCGTCCGCGGCGGGGGACACAACGGCGCCGGTCTCGGCACGGTCGACAACGGACTCGTTATAGACCTGTCCCCGCTGAACGGTGTTCGCGTCGATCCGCAGAATCGCACCGCCCGCGTTGAAGGTGGAGCACGTCTGGGCGACCTTCATCATGCCACCCACGCATTCGGACTCGCGACGCCCAGCGGAATCATTTCGAACACTGGCGTCGGCGGAATCACTCTCGGTGGCGGGCTCGGTTACCTGACGCGTAAGCTCGGGCTCGCAATCGACAATCTGCTCGAAGCTGACGTCGTTCTCGCTGATGGCAGCTTCGTCACGGCCAGTGAGTCGCAGCATTCAGACCTGTTCTGGGCGCTGCGGGGTGGCGGGGGCAACTTCGGCGTGGTCACGTCGTTTCTCTTCCGCCTGCACCCGATCGACACCGTCTATGCCGGCCCGATGCTCTGGCCGCTCGAACGGTCAGCCGACGTACTCCGCTGGTACCGGGACTTCATCGTGCAGGCGCCTGATGATCTCTACGGCTTCTTCGCCTTTCTCACCGTTCCGCCAGCCCCGCCATTCCCGGAGGAGCTTCACAACAAAAAGATGTGCGGAATTGTCTGGTGCTATACCGGCGACCAGCCTGAGCAGTCGTTCGCCCCGATTCGAGACCAGTTTGGCGCTCCAGCGCTCGACTGGGTCGGGCCTATCCCCCACCCGGCGCTGCAGAGCATGTTCGACCCGCTCTATCCACCCGGCGAGCAGTGGTACTGGAAGGCGGATTTCGTCAAGGAGATCCCGGACGAAGCGGTCGACATCCACATCAAATATGGCGCGGAACTGCCGACCTGGCAATCGACGATGCATCTCTACCCGATCGATGGTGTTGCGGGACGGGTGCCGAAGGATGCGACCGCCTGGAACTATCGCGATGCCAAGTGGGGAATGGTTATTGCTGGAATCAGCCCTGACCCGGCGGACAATGCTCGCATGATCGATTGGGCGCGATCCTACTGGCAAGAGCTGCACCCCTATTCCGCGGGCGGCGCCTACGTGAACATGATGATGGACGCATCGGACGAAGGGCACGAGCGGGTGCGCGCCTCCTACGGAGACAACTTCGAGCGGCTGCGGAAGATCAAGCGCACGTACGATCCGGACAACCTCTTCCGCGTGAACCAGAACATCCCGCCGGCTGAGTGAGCTTCGAGTAGGATGCGCGGGAAGCTCAATTCATAACGAACAGGGCTCCCTGTGAGGGAGCCCTCTACTCGATAAGGAGAGGAGTTCATGTTGTGACAGTGACCGTCCCGGCAATGCAACTGACGAACATCAATGGTGTGGATATGGACCTGTTCGACAGCGGAGGATCGGGCGAGCCGGTCGTGTTCATCCACGGTGGCATGCGCGATGGGTGCGCTGCCGAGCACCTGGCGGACTTCTTCACGCGTCATCCGATTGCGGAAGAGCGGAGCAGGTAGGTCGAGTTGTGGGAGTCGCGCTCCCTGACCGCAACGTCTGCCCAGGAAATTGGGTAGTTTCACCGATGCCAGCGTGACCTGCGTTACGTAGACTGCTGTCATGCAGCAACGTCTTAACAGATAAGTGAGGGAGAAGTCCGCATGAACAACGGCCCTGTTTCCCAGCGTGCCCAGAAAATCATGAACGCCGGATCATACCGGCTGGTCATGGACTACTTCGTCAATACCTACCAGAAAAGCGTGCTCGAAAGCGTGGACATCGCTGATTTTACGTTCGGCAATCCCCACGAAATGCCGCTTCAGGGACTGGTCGATGCCTTGCAGTCCTGGAGTGTTCCCCGGAACAAGGACTGGTTCGGCTACAAGAACAGTGAGCCACACGCCCAAGCGGTGGTGGCGGAGTCGCTGCAACGTATGCTCGGGATGCCATTTGAACCGGACGACATTGCGATGACAACCGGCGGATTCGCCGCCATTACGACCGCGTTGAAGACGGTAGCCGATCCTGGAGACGAGGTGATCTACAGCCTGCCGCCCTGGTTCTCCTATGAGCCGCTGTGCGCCGAAGCAGCGTTGTCGCCAGTCAAAGTCACCATTGACCTTGAAACCTTCGACCTTGATCTCGCGGCGATCGAGCAGGCCATCACCAAACGAACCCGGGTGCTCATCGTCAACACGCCGCACAACCCGACCGGGAGAGTCGTCCCTCCCGAGACGCTCACCCGATTGGCAGAGATACTGGAGAATGCCTCCCGACAGATTGGCCGTCGTATCTACCTGGTCACCGACGAACCCTACAACCGGATCGTCTTCGATGGGGTCGAGTACCACAGCCCGCTGGAGTTCTATCCGTACTCATTCATGTGCTACAGCTACGGGAAAACGCTCCTCGCTCCGGGGCAGCGGATGGGTTACGTCGCGATGCCGCCGACAATGCCGCTGGACGAGAGACGAGAACTGCGTGAGGCTGTAAAGTCCGTCCAGTTCAGTAGCGGTTTTGTCTTCCCGAACGCCTTGCTTCAGCACGCAATCGGGGACCTCGAGCAACTCAGGCTGGACGTCGATCATCTCCAGCAGAAGCGGGATCACGTGGTCGACGCCCTTCGGGAGATGGGGTATGAGGTCCATCGACCGGAAGGGACATTCTACCTCTTTCCCAAATCGCCGATCCCGGACGACAAGGCATTTGCCGACATGCTGATTGAGGAGAACGTTGCGGTATTGCCCGGTACGCTGTTTGAAACACCCGGCTATTTCCGGATCTGTCTGACCGCCAACGACGAGATGATCGAGCGCGGGCTGCCCGGGTTTGCCAGAGCAATCGAGCGCGCCTCCGTGGAGACTCCGGCTGATTGATCCGGTCGAATGCACGTTGCCCGGGATTGGGAGATTTGCTACGCTGGCGGTATCGTCACCAATCCCGTTAGTTTGACTCTCGGTCCAGTGTCACCATTTGTGAGGCGACGATGTCCGCAGAGTTCTCCGCTCGACACGCCCTTCCGTCTGCTCCCCTGATCGTCGGACGCGATCGGGAGATTGCCGCCTTGCGCGAGGCCGTGCACCGGGCGATAGGCGGAACCGGCGGGCTCGTGCTCGTCAGCGGCGAGGCCGGGATCGGCAAGACGACACTGGTGCAACATCTCGTGACCGATGCGCGAGAAAACAGCGCCCTGATTCTGAGCGGCGCCGCCTACGACCTCAGCGCGACCCCACCCTACGGCCCCTGGCTGGAACTCACCGACCGGTATCAGGACGATCCCGAATTGCCCGAGCTTCCGGTGATCCTCAGACGCGACACGGGAATGGGTGGCCTTCAGTCCCAGTCGGAACTCTTCGCCTGCGTTCGGGACTTCTTCGTTGAGGTATCCGAAGTGCGCCCACTTGTTGTTGTACTCGAAGACCTTCACTGGGCGGATCAGGCAAGTCTGGATCTGCTGCGCTATCTCGCACGGCATGTCGCCGAACACCGGATCATGCTGATTGCCACCTACCGGGACGATGAGGTCACACGCCAACATCCGCTGTTTCAGCTTCTGCCGGCGCTGGTGCGAGAGTCGCAGACAGAACGAGTTGAGCTCGGTCGACTTCAGGAGCAGGATATCGAGCGGCTCATCGAACAGCTAATCGAACTGCCGCCGCCAGACCGTGAACCGCTTGCAAACTATCTGTTTCGATGGGCTGAGGGGAACCCCTTGTTCACTGAGGAACTGCTCCGGACGCTCGAGCAAGAGGGCATGTTCGAGCCGGATCATGCAGGCGAACGGCTCCAGCAGCTACAAGCGGCGAAAGTGCCCAGTCTTGTCCAGCAGATGATCGGGCGACGAATGTCGTTTCTCTCGGACGAGACCTACAGTGCGCTCCAGAGCGCCGCGGTCATTGGACAGATCGTCCCGGTGGAACTCTGGGAGCGCATCAGCGGCGCGCGGAGGGTGGATGCAGCGACGGACGAAGCATTGTCGGCGCACATCATCACCGCTGCATCGCCCAAGAACGAAGTTCACTTTCGGCACGCCCTTCTGCGCGAGGCCGTCTACTATTCGATGACCCCATCGACTCGCAGGGAACTCCACAAGAGTATTGCGGAGGTCTATCTGCGGTACACCGGGCCTGATCGGGAGTCGGTAGCCTATCACCTGAAACAGGCCGGCGACCCGCGCGCCGGAGAGTGGATGATTCTGGCGGGGGAACAGGCCGAGCGTCGTCTTGCCTGGCAGGAGGCAATTGATCGACTCACCGAAGCAGCGGACATGCTACGGGCGGGTCAAGAAAACGATCCGCTTCTCGCCGGGGTGCTACTGAAGCTTGGTCGCTTGCCGCGCTTTCTCGATCCAAATCTCGGGTACGACCATCTGGAGGAGTCCTACCAGACGGCGCTCAGATGCGGGGAAGAGGCGATCGCGGCAATTGCACTCAGCCATCTGGGCAACATTCGTACAAGTAATGGTGACACGCGGGCGGGACTGCGGGATCAGCAGTCGGCGCTGGAGATGCTTGCAAACACACGTCAGGATGTTGAAGCTGTCCGACGCTGGTCCGAGACGCCGTTCACCACACATTACCATCCGTTCAAGCGACTTGCCGGATCGGTGGCAACCCAGCACGCACACGCCGGACAGTTTCACGAGGCAATCTCAATCGCTGACCAGTATCTGGGAGTGGACTGGCGTGCGGCCAGGCAGGAAGACCGGTTTCCGAGCATCCTCGCCGAGAGCTTGACGTGCGGATCCGACGGGTTCCATAGCCTCGGGATGGCGCTGGACTCGCTGGGTCAACCCGAGGAAGCTGAAATCGCCTGGGATCTCGCTGAGGAAGTGGTCACCCGTGCTGGTTATCGCCCGGCGCGTCTGATGAGGGACAGGGCCCGGTTGACGATCCACCAATATCCCTATCGTACGACCGATCTCACTGCCCGGCGGAAATATACTGGTTCACTCGAGGAGCCGGGATCTCGCGCGGAAGGGGCGCTCGGCCGGGCTAACCTGCTCTGGTCGCTGGGTTACTCGCTGTTGTACGAAGGTCACTGGGACGAGTTGCGACGGATGATTCAGGAGGAAGCGCTCCCGACGATGGGGATCATCCGGGTGATCGCGCTGAGTGTCCGCGCCCGCCTGGCCTGGAACGAGGGACACTGGCAAGAGGCTCAAGAGCAGATCGATAGTATCCTTCCCAATGGTCCCGACCTGGGCGACGAGCTCCATATCCATGTCTTCCAGCGGGAACCGCATCGAATTGCCGCCGGTCTGGCCATTGATTGCGGCGATCTTGAGCGCGCCCGTGAGTGGTTGCGCGCACACGATGACTGGCTGCAGCACAGTGGCGCCGTACTCGGCCGGGCCGAAGGGACGCTGCTCTGGGCCCGGCTGCATCTGGCGAAGGACAACGAGGAATCGGCAATGGACTCCGCCTACCGGGCGCTGGGTGACGCCAGCGATCCCAGGCAGCCGATGGCATTGATCGAAGTCCATCGGTTCCTGGGTCAACTCTTCACCAGAAATGAAGAATATGACGCAGCAGACCACCATTTGGAGGAATCCCGACGGCTGGCGGAAGCCAGTGCGCTGCCGTACGACCTGGCGTTGACACGACTGGAGCTTGGAGAACTCGAGATCGCACGAGGACGGTCGAATATCGCACAGGAGCATCTCACCGAGGCCCGCCGCATCTGCAGTGACCTCGGGGCCGAGCCGGCGCTCGCCAGAGCGGAAGGCTGGCTCAACGATTTGCGCCCGCGCAGCATGAACAATCCGGCAGGCCTCTCCCACCGGGAACTGGACGTCTTGCGGCTCCTGGCGCGGGGGATGTCGAACGAGGAGATCGCGAGCGAACTGTTCATCGCCCGTCGCACCGTCACGAACCACGTCTCCAGCATCCTCCGCAAGCTAGACGTCAACTCCCGCGCTGCTGCCGCGGCTCAGGCCATCCACGAAGACCTCGTCTAGATCCATACTCAAGCCTGCGTCATGTACTAGGTACGCATACCTAATCGCAAGACCTGCCTGCGGAATGCGTCATCCGTACGATGTTGTTCGCCTTCCGATCGACCATGCTGTGTTCAGTAACCCCTGGGGTGGTTGACAGCGAGCCAGCTACATCGAAGGAGGCTGAAGATGCAGGCGAAATACATCCATGTCACGTCCCACACTCGAGTTCTGGTTGCGGCACTGGCGGCAACTCTCCTGACGCTTGCCATGACGATTCCGGCGGCGCAGGCGACATCGCCGGCCGAGGTTGCCCAGGCTACGGACGAGAATCCGTCCGACGACGGATCGTCCATCCCGGCGCGAATCCCGATCGGGGTCGAATTCGAGGAGAACAACTGGCACTTTGATTCAGGCGCACTAATGACGGAAGAGGGCGACTCAGGAGGTCGCTCCGACAATCCACAACTGCTTCGAGACCGGATCACGTTCCAGGAGGCGAACTGGGATCTTCACTCCGGCGGAATGATGGACGAGGCGGAATCGTCTGGGGAAAACCCTGTCGCTCCCCGGGTTACCCGAGACGAGATCAGGTTTCAGGAAGCGAATTGGGATCACGCGACCGGGACATTGATGGTTGAACGGGAATCCTGACGGAATGAGGCGATGACTTTCGTTATACGCCTTATGACCAGCCCCGAACAGCACATCGCCCGTTGAGCAATAGCTCCGCGATCTGAGATCAATCACGCTGTTCAGAAACAACCTTCCAAATGCCTTCTCCTCAAGGTATGCGAGACCTGGGTTCTCTTTGAGACCGGGTCTCGCGTATTTCACACACTCAGTGCAATCATCGACGCCTGCGAACGTGGAGGGCGGGATGAAACGCGGCCTGCCCGGGTTTGCCAGAGCAATCGAGCTCGTCTCCTTTGAGGCTCCGGCTGATTAATCCGGACACGCCCACGTTGCCCGGGATCGGGAGTTTTGCTACGCTGATCTAACCGTCAGCGACCACGATAGTTTGACTCTCGGTCCAGTGTCACTGGTTGTGAGGCGACGATGTCCGCAGAGTTCTCCACTCGACACGCTCTTAAGACTGCTCCTCTGCTCGTCGGACGCGATCGGGAAATTGTCTCCTTGCGCGAAGCGACGCACCAGGCGATTGGCGGACACGGGGGACTCGTGCTCATCAGTGGAGAAGCCGGCATCGGCAAGACAACACTGGTTCAGCATCTCGTGTCCGATGCGCGAGAAAACAGCGCCCTGATTCTGAGCGGCGCCGCCTACGACCTGAGCGCGACCCCGCCCTACGGTCCCTGGCTGGAGTTGATCAGCGATTATCAGCATTCGCACAATGACAACACGGTTCCTGAAGCGATCTCGGATCGAGAAGCGATTGCCCGATTGGGGAGTAGAGAGGACCTCTCGGCAGCTGTGCTCGATTTTCTGGCAACGACCGCCAGACAACAACCGCTCCTGCTCGTCCTGGAAGATCTGCACTGGGCAGACCAGGCGAGCCTGGATCTCTTGCGCGTTGTCGGACGACGCATTGCCGATCAACAGATCCTGATCGCGGCAACCTACCGCGATGATGAGATTCACCGAACGCATCCGCTTTACACATTGCTGCCAGCGATAATCCGAGAATCGAGCGCTGGGCGCATCGAGTTAACTCCCCTGGATTCGGAGGCGATTGAAGCGCTCGTGGCAAGCACGTTCACCTTGCGGGACGATGAGCAGCAGGCATTGACTCGCCATGTGCAGGCCTGGACCGAAGGAAACCCGCTCTTCGCAGTGGAACTCGTGCGAACCCTTGAACTTGAAGGACTTGGTAGCGTGAACGCGCATCCATACGCGCTTGGCGAACTGCCTGAAATGCCCGTTCCTGACCTGATTCAGCAGATGATTGAGCGTCGGATGTCGTCGATTCCCGAATCGGGCCGTGTCGCGCTCCAGGCTGCAGCAGTCATCGGGCAACACGTACCCCTGCATATCTGGGAGCAAGTCGTCGATCCGGGCGACGTCGTCCAAGCTGTCAAAGCTGCGCTCGAACAACAACTTGCCAATGATCTTCCCGGGAATCGGGGGATTTCGTTTCGTCACGCGCTGGTGCGCGAAGCGATCTATGAGAGCCTCAGCTTTGCTCGCCGGCTCGAACTTCACCGCACGGTCGCCGAACGGTACCTCGAGCACTCGAACCCGGACCCGGAAACCGTCGCCTGGCACCTCCGCCAGGCGGGAGACCCGCGAGCAATCGA
>SKTL01000052.1 GCA_007122555.1 Thermomicrobiaceae bacterium
AGATCGCTTGCGAAGCACGTGGTAATCGGAAGGTCATGCATGAAGGCGGCGGTTCGCTCGGCCTGGCGCTCTCCGTCCGTACTCAGGGGCACATCAGTGTGCCCCTGAAAGCGTCGTTCTCGGTTCCAGACGGTAACGCCATGCCGGACGATGTGGATACGACGATGAATCATCACGTGTTGGAACCTGCCCGGCTACTTGCGAATCTCGACTGATTCGATCAAGACCTCTTCCGTCGGACTCGACATTTCCCCGGTCCGACTGGGCTGCACGGGAACGTTCGCAATCTCGTCGACAACGTTCATCCCCTCGGTTACCTCACCGAAAATGGTGTAGTTCTTCGGAAGCTGTCCGCGGAGATCGCCATGCACAATGAAAAACTGCGAACCGTTGGTGTTTGGTCCGGCGTTCGCCATTGCGACTGTTCCCGGAGTGTAGTCGCGGGTCACTTCCTCATCGTTGAATCGATAGCCAGGTCCACCGGCGCCCGTTCCCGTGGGATCGCCAGTCTGAATCATAAATCCGCTGATCACCCGGTGGAACGGAACGTTCTGATAGAAACCCTGCTCGGCCAGGAACACGAAGTTGTTGACGGTCATCGGCGCATCGTTCTGCAGCAGGTTGACAACTACCTCGCCACGATTCGTCGTTATGACGGCCTGATAGTCAGAACCGTCTTCGAGCTGCATCTCCGGCGGCTGGTCCCACTGCATTGATGGCTGTTGCACAGATTCCTCTTCCCCTTCTGGTTCAATCGGTTCACTGGTTTCCACCGGTTCGCTCTGCTCCGGCGCCATGGTCGGCTCCGGGGTCTCCGCAACTCCTTCTTCCGTCTCAATGTTGCTGACGGCATCCACCGCATCGTCGTCGCCATTGTCCCCGCAGGCGGCGGCGATGAGCATTATCGCAACCAGCGCGCCGACCCACAGGTAGACCGCACGAGAACCTATTCGCGTCATTCAGCTTTGATCCTTTCCGCGACACGCAACCGCGAGCAGCAGAAATCATACACGCTATGGATCAGGAAACCTGCGGACCGTACTGCTCGAGGTCCTCATCCGTCAAATGGGCGAATTTCTTGAAATTTTCGCGGAACATGTCGGCCAACTTCCGCGCCTGACGATCATAGGCTTCCTTGTCTTCCCAGGCATCGCGCGGCTTGAGAACATTGCTCGGTACCCCGGGGCATTCGTCCGGCACCTCGAATCCGAACACCGGATCGGTCGTCGTCGAAACATCTCGAAGCTCTTTGCTGAGCGCCGCGTCAATCATTGATCGGGTAAATCGGATCGGCACGCGATCACTCTCGCTGGCTGGTCCGCCAATCCATCCTGTATTGACCAGATAAACGCGGGAACCGTGCTTCTTCAGTCGATCACGCAACAGGTTCGCATACACCGTCGGTCTATGAGCCAGGAACGGCGCGCCGAAACAGGTGCTGAACGTCGCCTGCGGCTCAGTCAGACCGACTTCAGTGCCGGCAACCTTCGCTGTGTACCCGGACAGGAAATGGTACATAGCCTGCTCCGGTGAGAGTAAGGATATCGGCGGGAGAACGCCAAATGCGTCGGCAGTCAGGAAGATGACAGCCGTCGGGTGATCGCCAACACTGTTCTCCGCGACGTTCGGCAATGACTCCAGCGGATAGGCGCCCCGCGTATTCTCCGTCAGCGAATCGTCGTCGAAGTCAATCTCCCTGGAAACCGGGTCGGTAACCACGTTCTCGAGCACCGTCCCGAACATGCGAGTCGTCTGGTAGATCTCGGGCTCTGATTCGGCGGAGAGATTGATCATTTTGGCGTAGCAACCACCCTCAAAGTTGAAAATTCCCTGATCACTCCAGCCGTGTTCGTCGTCACCAATGAGCTTGCGCTTGGGATCTGTCGAGAGCGTTGTCTTTCCGGTCCCGGACAGACCGAAGAAAAGCGCCGTGTCGCCTTCGTCGCCGACGTTCGCGGAACAATGCATCGAGAACACGTCTTGCAGCGGCAATTCGTAGTGCATGACCGAGAAGATCGACTTCTTCATCTCGCCGCCGTACTCAGTCCCACCGATAAGGACAAGCTTCTTTTCAAAGCTGAGCGCAATGAACTGCTCACTGCGCAGTCCGAACTCATCCGGGTCCGCAAGACAGGAAGGAACGTCGATCACGGTAAAATCCGGTTCACCTTCATGAATCGATCCCGGATCCTTGCGGATAAACATGTTCCGTACAAACAGATTGTGCCAGGCCATTTCGGTGATGATTCGGACCTTGAGTTGATACTTCAGGTCTGCGCCGACCAGGCAATCCTGAACAAAAAGCTCTCTGCCGTCAGTGTGTTCGGTCACAAGCTTATGCAGCTGGTCAAACTGGTCTGGCGAGATCGATTTGTTGCCATCCCACCAGATGTGATCACGCGACGACGGCTCATCGACGATGTATTTGTCCCTGGGCGTACGGCCAGTAAATTTCCCGGTCGTCGCCACCAGCGGACCGTGGTTCGCGATAATGGCTTCGTCCCGGGCTACGCTTTGTTCGTACAGATGGGGCGCGTTCAGTGTCCAGTGCACCTTCCCCGGGTTCTTGATACCGTGAACTTGCAGCGGATTATCCGTCCTCGCACGCTCCGACGTCGTCATAGTTCCTCCTGACACCGCACTGGGGACCAATCGCTCTACCCTGTTCAATCAATTCGCGCCATTGCGAGCGATGAACTTCCACTGGCTGCCGGCCAGACGACCTGCCGTCGTTCGAGCGGGCGTCATTGCCCCAACTCTGACCAGGCGCCCCTCACTGATAACAGTACCACCTGAATTCCCGATTAAACGTTCACGTCACACGATTGAAACGGCATTTGCGCAAATTGTTTGACGCCTGTCACAGAATAAGCATCGCATCTCCAAAGCTGTAGAAACGATACCGTTCCCTGATCGCCTCGGCGTATGATCGCAAGACCAGTTCCCTGCCGGCCAGTGCGCTTACCAGCAACAGGAGCGTCGACTTCGGCAAGTGAAAGTTCGTCAGCAGAGCGTCAACGACGTCGAACGAATATCCGGGTGTTATGTAGAGAGCTGTTTCTCCCGTTAGCGGTCCGGGGTCGTCCAGCCGATCAGCGACTGATTCAAGCGTCCGGCAGCTCGTTGTCCCAACCGCAATGATCCGTCGCTTTTCGGCGCGCGCCGCCTGAATCTCTCGCTTCGCCTCTTCGCTGACCGAGTAACGTTCCTCGTGCATTCGATGCCGAAGCGCATCGTCTTCCCTTACGGGCTGAAATGTGCCCGGGCCAACGTGAAGCGTTACCCAGGCCGTCCTCACTCCATTTGATCTCAGCCGCTCCAGGAGTTCCTCAGTGAAGTGCAATCCAGCGGTTGGCGCGGCGACCGACCCCGCCTCACGAGCATAGACCGTCTGATAACGCTCCGGGTCGTCAAGTGCAGAGGTGATATACCCGGGCAAGGGGATTCTCCCGGCGCGGTCCAGGAGTTCCGCCGAGTGAGGTACCTCGAGCGTTACCGTTCCGTCATCGAGTCTGGACAGAAATGTGACGGCAAGGTCGATGAGCCGCTCATTCTTATCGAGAACGTACAACGTTTCACCCTCGCGCAATCGTCTGGCGGGACGCGCCATTGCCTGCCACTCATCACCGGAAAGGTGCTGGAGCAGCAGTATCTCGATACGCCCGCCTGAGCTGCGCTGAGCTAACACCCGGGCCGGGAACACTCTCGTGTCGTTGAGCACGAGGAGATCACCCGCCTTGAGCCAGTCCGGAATTCGCTGAAACGAGGTGTGCGTGATTCGTTCGGTCTGGCGCTCCAGCACGAGCATTCGCGACGCCGAACGGTCATCAAGCGGGTGCTGCGCGATCAATTCCTCGGGGAGATCGTAGTCGAACAAGGAGATTGGCAGCGACGACTGGCTGGGCCGTCCATCACACATCAGGCGCCGCTGTCCCTGGTCTCGTCGAAGAACGACGGTTGCACGCCGGGCTTATCGTTCGCTGGAATGGTCACTCCAAGGTGCTCGTATCCACGCCGAGTGGCGACGCGTCCACGAGGAGTCCGTTGCAGGAAACCGAGCTGGATCAAATACGGTTCGTAGACATCCATAATCGTGTCGGTTTCCTCGCTCGTTGCAGCGGCAAGCGTGTCAACGCCAACCGGTCCGCCATCAAACATTTCGATGATTGCTCGAAGAATCCGGCGATCAACGTCGTCCAGGCCAAGCGAATCAACCTCGAGCTGGTCGAGCGCCTTCCGGGCAACGTCACCGCTTACCTGGCCGTCGGCTCTGACTTCGGCGTAATCCCTGACGCGCTTGAACACCCGATTAGCTACCCTGGGCGTGCCACGGGAACGAGCGCTGATCTCCCGCACGCCCTCTTCATCGATCGGGATCCCGAAAATTTCGGCCGAGCGCCGAACGATACGCTCCATGGACTCTTGATCGTAGAAATCGAGGCGATGAACCGACCCGAAGCGGTCGCGCAGCGGAGAGGTAAGCAACGCCAGTCGGGTTGTCGCGCCGACAAGCGTGAAGCGCGGAAGGTTCAGACGCATGCTCCGGGCGGATGGCCCTTTCCCAAGCACGATATCAACGGCGAAATCCTCCATCGCCGGGTAGAGCACTTCCTCAACCGTCCGGTTCAGGCGATGGATCTCGTCGATAAACAGAACGTCTCCCGCCTTCAGGTTGGTGAGGATTGACACCAGATCGCCCTGGCGTTCAATCGCCGGGCCGGACGTGATCCGAAGATTCACGCCCATCTCCACGGCAATGATAGATGCAAGCGTGGTCTTGCCGAGACCCGGGGGACCATAGAGCAGAACATGGTCGAGGGCTTCCTGACGGGCCTGCGCCGCCTGGATGCCAATTGACAGCCCCTCCTTGACCTTCGTCTGACCAATGTATTCCGAAAGCCGGCGCGGGCGCAGACTCATCTCGACTGACGAGTCCTCTTCCTGCCGCTTTCCGGAAACCATCCTGCCGGACTGCTCTTCGTCCATTCCTGCCACTCCCGCAGAACCCAATCGAGGCCACGCGCGACTATTGATTCCCGGGCTGCTCCGCCTCGTCGATCAGCATGATGGGGATCCCGTCTTCAATACGATACTTCCTGCCGCAATCATCACAGACGAGTTTCTCGTCCTCGAGGCGCACAGGTGTCTTGCACGCCGGGCAGGCCAGAATGCTCAGGAGTTCGTCACTTATCGGCTTCGGTTTTTCTGTCGCCACTTGCGCCTCCGAGACGTTCGTTCTGACGACCCGATTCGGATGAGATCATACCAACTCAGATCCCCAGCTCAACCCGACTGCGCGCAAGCGACAACAACAGGTCCTCATCACCGCCCAGCCCGAGCTCCGCGACGTCGCGAGCCAACGATTCGGTCAGCGGGTCGGCCACCGCGGTTTCTGTTGGGTCGAGGCGCCGATCAACGGGCTCCGGCGTTTCGTCGATCTCGGGAGAATCAACTGAGATACCGGTCAAGCGCGACATCACGTCGAGATAGCCGTCGGTCCATCGTCGCAGCGAGTGTTCCTCTTCGACAAAGGATCGCGCACGTTCGCCGATCGAATCGCGCAGTGTGTTATCGGTCGCAAGTCGTTTCAGAACGGCCGCAAGCGTTTGCTCTTCAAGGGCATCAACCGGGATACGCACCGTGGCGTCAGCCGGCGCCTCGGTAAACGATCCCGTCTGACTCACCAGGACGGGACGTCCCGCTGCCATCGAGTGCAACAGACTCGCGGATGTCTCGCCCGCTGTCGGATAACGCAGGCTGACGATCACGTCCGCCGCCGCTGCGATCAAGCGGGCCTCGGCGTCTGTCACATAGCCAGGAGTATCGACTACCTGATCCAGATCGAGATGATTTACCATCCGAGCAAGCGGAAACTGCGGCGATACACTGCCCGCCAGAATGAGTCGAGCGGGTATTGAGCGACGCAGCGACTTCAGCGCCCGGAGCACCACGTCAATTCGTTTGTGTGGATTGATATGAGACACCGACGCGAGAAGAAACTGATCCTCCGGAATTCCCAGAATCTGGCGCGCGCGCAAACGATCAAGAAGCTCCGGTAGTTTCAGTCCGAGCGGAACGCGTTCGACGACTGCATCGGGAGCCCAGGAACGTACCTGCTGTCGCGCGAAATCGCTGTGGACGATCGTAGCTCGACTCGCTTCGATCAACGGCTCGCTCATCGGAAACCTGAACAGGTCGTCAGGAGATTGGCCCGTGAGCACGCGCTCGGCCGCGCGTCGACCATCTCCCCCGTACCGTCGTTCCATCTCTTCCCGATACCCGAGAAGATCACGCCTGTGCACTGCGTCCTGAATCATCAGGTGGTTCAACATCGTGTCGTGGAGCACAAGTAGACCGGGATTCCGGTACATCTCGGGGAGCATGTAGCGGTGCGCCGGGCTGTTGCCGACCTGGTACACGATCAGTTCGTACATATCCGGATCGAAACGTCGGTGATCGACTATGCCGAGCGTCTCCGACGCCGGCCGGACTATCGGGGTGTACCCATCAACGATCACGTCGATGCGCATTACCTGGGAGAGGATCGGAAGGATCTCCTGGCTGTAGAGCGAGATCCCTGATTCAACGGGTGGCAGCGGCGTGAACCAGGCAACACGTGGCCTAGGCATGTGCGGCTCCCAGAAGGCGCTCTACTGCGCGATCCCAGGTAATCTCGTCAGCCAGCCGTTTACCGGCCATCCCGAGTGATTCAGCCCGAGCTGGATCACGAATGACGGACTCGATGAGCGGGGCTATCGCATCCGGCTCGGGCGCTTCGGCTATCATTCCCGTTTCCTCGTGACGGACAAGTTCCAGGACGCCTCCGGAGTCCGGCAGCGTGACGACTGGCTTGCCGGCGGTAAAGGCTTCGACAGTCGCCAGACCAAAATCCTCATCGATCGGTCCATAGTAGACCGCCCGGCACGTGTTGTAGTACTCGACGACCGATTCGTCGGAAATACGGCCGAGAAACGTTACGGTGTCGGCAACCCCGAGATCGCGGGCCAGTTGCTCAAGCGCTACACGCTCCGGGCCATCCCCGGCGATGACGACACGGGTGCGATCGTTCAGCGCAGCAACGGCGCGAATGAGCAGGTCAACCCGCTTGGCGCGATCGAGTCGGCTGATCGAGAAAATGAACGGATCGCGCGCCCTGGGTTCCAGTCCCCGAAGGTTGATGGGCACATGCAACGGCTCGGCGTCCAGACCGTTGAAGTGACGAAGTCGGTTCGCGGTGTTCCGCGAATTCGCGAATCTGGCCTTGCACTCGCCCAGTCCCCGGGCGTCGATGTGTTGAATGCGACGCCGAAGTGCGAGATCGTCTGGCGATCCGGTCAGATCGCTCCATTCAGTCCCGAACCAGTCATACGCCTGGCGATACTGGTGGATAATCCAGGCGATCTTGCGCGGATGCCGAACCGCCCAGGTCGGGAACTTGGTGCAGATCGCCAGATCAATGGGAGAACCATTCGCTTCAGTTATGTCGATCATCCTCCAGGCGAGCGCGCTCTTCATTAGCTCCGTCTGCGGATACCACTTGTAGGGGAGAGCGATAACCTCCACCTCATGCCCGGCGTTCCGAACCGCCTGTTGCAATCCGTCAACGTGAATCTCAGCGCCGCCATAGGCGAACGGGACCTGTGCAGCGCAGATCGCGATTCTCATTCTCGCTCACCGTGTTCCGAGTCATCGCGGGTGTCAAGCCGCCGGTTCAACTCATTCTGTCGCATCTCCAGCTCGGTCAGCGCCCGCACAACTGCATCATTGAACGCATTCTGTTGCTCGACGATCGGATTAATGTACCAGCGCAAAGCGATTCTGATCACCCGTTGCGCAAGCACCACGATCGGTCCCGCAACCGGCAGCGTTGACTGCAGTGGCAGGTGTGCCGAGACCGAGGCAAGGTCGGCAGCGTCTCGCACCGACGAGAGCTGGGGGCCGGAAGGAATCTCGTCTTCGGTTAGATATCCAGCTTCCCGGCGAACGGCGGACCGGATCTCATCGAGTGTTCGCTCGATCTTTCGCGAATCAGCGTCACCAGGGATTGACTGCTTCATCGTCGACACCCTCCGAATCACTACTACCCATGACGTCGCGGTATCCGCTAATGACCTTACGGTACCAGGTACCGGTATCGACCACTTTTCGCGATTTCCCGGCTTCGCCAAGCGAACGGGCAAGATCATCGTCGCTCAGAATACTATCCATAGCGGCGGCCAGACGATCGACGTCATTGAATGGGACGAGCAGCCCGTCCACGCCATCGTCAATCACGGCTGGGATTCCACCCGCCCTGGCGCCGATCACCGGCTTTCCGTTCGCCCATGCTTCGAGAAACACATAGCCGAACGCCTCGGTTCGCGAGGCGAGCGTCAGCAGGTCACAGGCCGCAAGCAAGTCTGTGCGCGATTCATCGTCGACGTAGCCCAGAACGCGAATGTGTCGTCGCTCTTCGTCGGTCAATGAATCGAAATACGTTTGGAAATCGCTCATGATCGGACCGGCCACCACGATGGTCACTGGCGTTGAACGGCGTCGATTGAGCGAGAGCACTGCCTGACAGGAATGAACCGTTCCCTTGTCGTAGGCCGCGGCGCCCAGCGACAACACGATGGGACCATCCACGCCAAGCCGGTCCCGGGCTCGTCGGCCGTTCCCACCGGTAACGTCCTGAATGTTGATTCCGAGCCCGACCACTCGCAACCGGTCTTCGGAAACGCCTACTGACGACAGAAAATCAGATTCCACCGACGTCTGGGTCATCACCAGATCCGCCTGCTGCAAGAGTTCGACCTGATGAGGCATTGTGTAATAGCGACGCACCACCGAGTTCTCATCTTCTCCCAGATGGAGCTTCGGTGTAATGACCAGCGGAATGTCGTTCGCGCGAGCAAATGTGCTCGACTCCCGGATTAGGGACTCGAGCGCAATGTTCGCCGGGTGGATCAAATCGGCATTCTCACCGACTCGCTCCAGCAGCGCCCGGAGATCCGGGACCCAGGGACCGAAACGAGAAAGGCCGAATAGCATGCGCTTCCGGAAGGGAAATGGGGCTCGCGAAAGCTCTCCCATGCCGCGTCGAATCGCGCGGTGTGTGAAGTTCGCCAGTGGAAGGTGTCGAACCGGCGTCCGATAGATCTTGACGCCATTGTGCCGCTCAAACGGTGCGTCTACCCGCTTCTTATCGGGATTCCAGAAGTATTCAAGATCCCACGCATCGGTGGTAAGCAGACGAACATCCGCTCCGTCAGCGGAGAGTTGCTCGGAGAGCGACTGAAAGTACGACTCTGAACCTCCTCGGAACGGGTAATAGCGGTGAATCAGGTGAACGAACCGTTTACCGTTCACCTGAACTTCCGGGTCCACGTCGAATCGTGCAGGGACAACCTCAATCTAGTCATCAGGATCGGCATCATCCTGTTGAGCCA
>SKTL01000224.1 GCA_007122555.1 Thermomicrobiaceae bacterium
TGGACGCCGGGACCAGCACGTTGCAGGTGCTGCGAAACGTCGTCATTACCGGCATCGGGATCGGGATGATGATGCAGCTGTTCACGATCGTCGCCCAGAACGCTTTCTCGATCAAGGATCTCGGATCGGTCACCGCCAGCGCCCAGTTCTTCAAGCAGATCGGCGGAGCGCTCGGGGTCGCGGCGCTCGGATCGGTCATGCTGAACCAGTATCAGTCCGCCTACGATGGACGCCTGGCCGGGGATCTCAGAGGTGAGGTGACATCGACGCAGGCGGCGGAGTTCGCCAACCCGCTCGAGTTGCTGACCCAGGCGGAACGGGGAGCGACGGACAACGGGATCATCGGCTCGGACGTTCCGGCGGCGCTTACCGAAGCAGTGCGGGAGAGCCTGGCGATTGCCGTAACCGACCTCTACCTGGTCGGCGCGATCATCATGGGTCTCGGCCTGGTGATCATGTTCTTCCTGCCGGAAATCCCGCTCCGCACGACGAACCGGGACGAGGACATGGAAACGGCGCCGCAGAAGAAAGCGCCGGGCGAACCAGTCCGCCGGACGCATCCGACCAGCGGCCAGTCCGCGCCACAGGTGGAGCCCCGCCGGACGTTTGACTGACGGTGCGCATTTGCACCGGGGCATCCATGCGATTGATGCTCGTGTGTCATCTCGACCACATTCGACTCCGTTCGGTGCAGGCTGCGTTCCTCAACGCAGGTCACGGAACACCCGTCGTTGTCATCTCGACCGGAGTGCCGCACCGAGTCACCCAGCCGGAAAGAGGTTTGCCGTCCTCAGAAAATCCGGCGCGGCACGAAGTGGAGAGATCTTGAATGCGCGCACCGATTCCCCTTCGGCTCTCAGATTTCTCCGTTCCGCGCGACGCGGTGTGGGGGTTGTTTCCAGCCGCATGGAATCGTCGAGCGTCGCGCTTCAGTCGAAATGACAGGGGAGACGGTCGAAATGACATAGGAGCGTCACCAGTTTGCATTTTCCCGGGCGAGGCGCCAAGATACGTCCCATTCAGTGACAGACCCAGCGTCTTCAATCTCAATTGGTCGGCATACGGTCGCTGCTTGCTGTCCTGTTCCAGTGGGGTTTGGGGAATTGGGGACGGGTACATCGCTATCGAGAGCAGTGTCCTCGTAACGATTCTCCGCGGAGTCGTACAGGAGAGGCTGGCTCTCGCATGAGTGAGATCACCGAGTACCAGACCGAGCAACTCGAAACAGCAACACGATTCCAGATCCGTCCGACCGTCTTCTTTCCCGCTGCCGGCATCATCATCGCGTTTGTTCTCTTCGGAGTCATCTTTTCGGACCTGTTTGCCGATGTCTTCGGGCGGGTTCAGAACTTCATCTCGACCTCGCTCGGCTGGTTTTACATACTGGCCGTCAGTCTCTTCCTGGTCTTCGTCATCTTTCTGGCGCTGAGTCCGTATGGCCGCATCCGGCTGGGTCCGGACGATTCGCGACCCGACTACAGCTACCTCTCCTGGTTCGCGATGCTCTTCAGCGCCGGGATGGGGATCGGTTTGCTCTTCTTCAGCGTCGCGGAGCCGGTCTACCACTTCGCGGTCGACGTCCCGCCAGCGACCGATGCGGCCCCGGGAAGCACCGGCGCCGCCCGCGAGGCGATGAACATTACCTTCTTCCACTGGGGTCTGCACGCCTGGGCGATCTACATCATCGTTGGACTGGCGCTTTGCTACTTCGCTTATCGCAAAGGACTGCCGCTGACGATCCGCTCCGCCTTCTATCCAATTCTGGGCGACCGTATTCGAGGCCCCATTGGAGACGGCATCGACACGTTGGCGATCGTGGGGACGCTCTTCGGTGTCGCGACATCACTGGGACTCGGGGTGATCCAGATCAATGCTGGGCTCTCCTACTCCGTCGGCGTCGACAGCTCCCGGATGGTGCAGTTGCTCCTGATCATTCTGATCACGGCGATCGCGACGGTCTCGGTGGTCGCCGGACTCGACGCGGGCATCAAGCGGCTCAGCGAGACGAACATGTCGCTTTTCGGAATCCTGCTGGGGTTTCTGATCATCGTCGGCCCCACGGTGTACATCCTCCGCGCATTCGTGGAAAGCACCGGGTACTACCTGCAGAACATCGTGGCGACAAGCATGCGCACGGATATGTTTACCGATCCCGGCTGGCAGGGCGCCTGGACGATCTTCTACTGGGGCTGGTGGATCTCCTGGTCGCCGTTTGTCGGCATGTTCATCGCCCGGATTTCACGCGGGCGCACCGTCCGGGAGTTCATCACCGGGGTCCTGCTGGTGCCGACCGTGGTGACATTCATCATTCTGACGGTGTTTGGACAAACTGCGCTGCATATGGAACTGTTTGGCGACGGCGGTGTTGCCGCGGCGACGGCCGAGAGCCTTGACTTCGCCCTGTTCGCGATGCTGGAAGATCTCCCACTCACGCTGGTCATGACGATTCTGGCGATGATCGTTATCGCTACCTTCTTCGTCACGTCCTCTGACTCGGGATCGCTCGTTGACGACACACTGGCGTCCGGCGGCAGCCTGAACCCCCGCTGGCAGACCCGAGTCTTCTGGGCGGTCTCCGAGGGCGCCGTCGCCGGCGTGCTGCTGATCGCTGGCGGACGGACCGGACTGGAAGCGTTCCAGCAGGCGTCGATCGCAACTGGCGTCCCGCTGGCGATCCTGCTGGTGATCATGTGCTGGTGCATTTTCGTCGCATTGCGCGAGGATCACGCCGAGACGATGGCAAGACAGCGCGCCCGGCAACGCTCAGCGCCGCCGCGTCCAGCCGCGGCCGGCAACGGCGAGGCGCGCACGAATAACAATGAGGATTGATCCTCCCCGAGCCAGTCCAGTCAGCAGCGCGGGGACCGGAATCTCTCCGGCTGCCTTGACCCGAGCGGCCGGAAAACGCACCATTCCCGCGGTGGGCGGCGCGGTCTCACTTCAGCTCGAACAACGATGCGGGGCATGAGCCGATGCCGGAGGAAAAGCGCCATTATCTTCCATCAATGGAAACCCGGACCCGGTTCAACATCCGGGTTCCGGTTTTTGTCACCTCGGCAATCATCGCGATTCTCTTCATTACACTCGGACTGCTCTATCTCGACACCATCTCGTCCGGTCTTCAGCAACTGCAGCAACAGATCGCCACGAGCCTCGGCTGGTTCTACACACTGACAATAACGATCTTTCTGCTGATCACGCTCTGGCTCGCGTTCGGCAAGTACGGCGGCGTTCGTCTGGGGCCGGACTATTCCCGTCCCGACTACAGCTATGCCGCATGGTTCGCGATGCTCTTCAGCGCCGGCATGGGGATCGGGCTGCTCTTCTTCGCGGTCGCGGAACCGATCCATCATTTCGCGCTCGACGTGCCGCCGGCTAGCGGAGCCGAACCCGGCTCCCCGGAGGCGGCCAGCGATGCAATGAACATCACCTTCTTTCACTGGGGGCTGCACGCCTGGGGCGTGTATATTGTCCTGGCGCTGGCGCTGAGCTACTTCGCCTATCGTGTCGGCCTGCCGCTCAGCCTGCGCTCGACGCTTTATCCTCTGATCGGCGAACGCTACCGCGGCTGGATGGGCGATGCGGTCGACGTCATCGCGATTGTCGGGACACTGTTCGGCGTGGCGACCTCGCTGGGGCTGGGAGCGATTCAGATTAACGCCGGACTCACCTACGTGGCCGGGATCGAGGCGTCGCTCACGTTACAACTTTCGCTAATCGCCGGAATCAGCGTACTGGCGGCGATTTCCGTGGTCCTTGGCGTCGACGCCGGCATCCGCCGGATCAGCTTCACCAACATGGTGCTCGTGTTTGTGCTGGCGGCGTTCATTCTGGCGGTCGGGCCCACAGCCTTTCTGTTGCAGAGCATCATTGAAAGCATCGGCTACTACGCGCAGAACATCATCCAGACGAGCACCCGGACGGATGCGTTCGTCGATCCGGACTGGCAGCAGGACTGGACGCTCTTCTACTGGGGCTGGTGGATTTCCTGGTCGCCGTTCGTTGCGATGTTTATCGCCCGTATCTCTCGCGGGCGCACGATCCGGGAGTTCGTCACCGGAGTGTTGCTTGTTCCCACGGCGATGACATTCGTTGTCCTGACGATCTTCGGCAAGATGGGCATCTACATTGAGCTCTTCGGCGATGGCGGCGTTGCCGCGGCGACCGGTGACGAACTGGAATTCGCGCTGTTTGCGATGCTGGAGCATTTGCCCATGACCGCGGCGCTGTCTGTCCTGGCGATGATCGTTATCGCCATCTTCTTCGTGACTTCGTCCGACTCCGGATCGCTGGTGAAGGATATCCTCGCCTCGGGAGGCGATCTTCGTCCGGTCTGGCAGACGCGTCTGTTCTGGGCGAGCACCGAAGGGGTAATCGCTTCGGTCTTGCTGATCGCGGGCGGGGCAACGGCGCTGGCGGCCTTCCAGCAAGCCGCAATCGCGATGGGCGTTCCGCTTGCCTTGCTCCTGCTCGTCATTTGCTATTCACTCTGGATCGCCTTGCGGACCGAGCCGCTCGATCGGGAAGTGACCCAGAATACGACGGTTCGGGAACAAGCTGCACGCCGGGACGCTCGCTAACGTTGTTCGAATCGCTTCCGCGCCGCATCGAAGGGCGAACACATGCCTGACCAACACAGACTGCACGACCTCGCCACACTCGCGATTCATGCCGGGGAAGCGCCGGATCCCACGACGGGGGCGCAGAATACGCCGATCTACCAGACGGCGACATTCGCGCTTCCGGACGCCTCTGAACAGGTGAAACAGCCGGGTGGCCAGCCCGGCGGATACTTCTACACACGCGAGGGAAATCCAACAACCCGGGTCATCGAAACAAAGGTCGCCGCGCTGGAAGGGGCGGAAGCGGCAATCGCGTCGGCATCCGGCATGGGTGTGATCTCGGCGGCGCTGCTGACCGTGATGAACCCGGGCGATCATCTCGTTTGTTCCAACGCCATCTATCCGATAAGTCAGGACTTCATAACCTCGGAATTGCCCCGGCTCGGGATCGATGTCGACATGGTGGATATCACCGATCTAGACGCCGTCCAGTCGGCGATCCGTCCGAGAACAGCCGCGATACTGACCGAGTTCCTCTCGAATCCGGATCTGGATGTCGCCGACATCGCCGGGCTGGCGGGCATCGCGCGGGACAGCAACGCCAGGCTGATCGTCGACAACACCTTCGCGACGCCCTATCTACTGCGCCCGATCGAGCACGGGGCGGACATCGTGCTCCACTCGGCGACAAAGTACATCTCGGGGCATGGAGACGCGGTTGCCGGAATCGCCGCCGGCCCGGACGTGCTGATCGCCCCTATGCGACGGTTTGTCGCTCGCTACGGGTCGCCGATCAGCCCGTTCAACTCCTGGTTGCTCATCCGGGGAATCAAGACCCTGCACCTGCGCATGGAGCGCCATTGCGAAAATGCATCCCGACTGGCGACGTTTCTGAATGATCATCCGGACGTTCAGCGCGTCATGTACCCCGGCCTGCCGGAACATCCTGGTCGCAATCTCTGCAACCTGCTCACGGACGGGTGGTTCGGCGGTATGCTCGCTTTCGAGCACAACGGTGGGGAGGCGGCCTGCCATCGATTCGCCGGGCATCTGGAACTCGCCTGCCGAGCCGTCAGTCTCGGCGATGTCTCAACGCTGGTTCTGCCATGGACGGGGCGAAACCTGGTCCGGGTCTCGGTCGGTATTGAAAGCATCGACGACTTGATTGCAGACTTTAGGCAGGCGCTCGCAGCGTCAGTAGCTACCGCGTGACGCCTGCGTACAGAGTCCGTCCCGGAACCCGGGAGGAACGTCACCAACAAACGACGCATTGCCAGGGGAAGGAGGTGTTCTCATGTTCCGATCTCACGTGCGCTTGAATCCAGCGACGACAGTCAGCGAAGTGCAACAGGCGTTCAACTACTCGGACGAATACCTCGCCCGACGATGTGATGTGCCGGTGGAAACGGTCCGCAACTGGCGGTGTGGACATGAACACCCATCTTCCGCCAATCTCCGTCAGTTGCGGGAACTGCTCCGGCTGAACAAGGCGTTGAACGACGCTCGAGCGGGCACATACCGGCAGGCGTAGACTGACCCGCGTCAGTTCTGAACGCCGGCGGCGCCTTAACGACGAAGGGACCCCGTTTCCGGGGTCCCTCTGCACCGCTGAATCGATGCTGTCGTGAATGGCTAGGATGCCGACGTTTGTTGCGCTTCGCCCTGAGCCTCGCCGCCTTCGCCTCGCTCGCGGCGCACCAGATAACCAGGGCTCCACGGGGCGCCCAGCGCCGGCAGCAGGAATCGATCGCCACCCCAGTGTCCGGCAACCTTCCATCCGAGGATGATCAGGATTGCAATCGCGCCGAGCACCGGGTTCGTCGACGCGGTACCAGCAAGCATGAAGGAGACGTTCATCATCAACCCGCCGAAGGCTGCGACACCGGTCAACACTCCGAGAATCAAACCCACACCGACCAGTACTTCACTCACCGCGATGATCGGCGCGACCCACGTGTACCACTCGCGCTCCAGCATGAAAGTCAGGAAATCGCGGTACCAGTCATAGCTGATCGCTGGTCGCCCCTCTTCCGGAATCGCCGTCGCACCGGTCCAGTACCCCTGAACTGCGACGCCGGTGTCCATCCAGGCTTCGCTGGTCACTTTGCCCCAGCCAGCATCGAGCCACTGAATACCGAGATAGACACGAAGGATCAGCCACATCGGGGCGGTGCGGAGATCACCGAACAGGAACGTAGTGAACTTCGGATCCTGAACAACGTCGGTCGAAACCGGGGCCGGACCTTCGCCAGCCTGTACCCTGCGATAGTCATAGTATGAGTTTGCGAGCGCGCCGATAATCACCGCCGCGCCAAGCCCAAAGAACAGCCAGCCTGGCACATTAATCTCGGTGAAGTATCGAACGCTCATCAGTCCGACGATTGCTGCAACCAGAACCACATGGATCGGTCGAATTCGTTCTGCCATAACGCTCCCCTATCGTGCTGTAGCCCCTCTTCGGGACTCTCATTGTGAAACTCATTGTTTGCTCCTGTGATCGACTCGTTTTCTCTCGTTTCGATCACGTTGGATTGATCTCAATCGACATATCGCCAGAAGAGAGCAACAGTTACGGCAAATGTCTAACAAACTCGTAACAACGTCTGATGGCAGGGCGCTTGCCGGTCTCTAGCTGACAATGTTATCCAGTATCGGGGTCACGCAGTATGATGGGTTCGTTCAATCAACTGGCAGAGCGAAGGACAATAATCACCATGAACATCGCCGTCTTCAGCACCAAGTCCTACGATCGACGCTTTCTCGACGACGCGAACGCTTCCCGCGGCTACGCGATCGATTACTTCGAGCCTCGACTGACTGCGCAAACGGCGCCGCTGGCGGAGGGGTATCCGGTGGTCTGCGCGTTCGTGAATGACCATCTCGACGCCCAGGTGCTGGACCACCTGGCGGCCAATGGAACGCGGATGATCGCCCTGCGTTCGGCCGGGTTCAATAATGTCGATCTCGCCCGCGCCGACGAGCTCGGGCTGATCGTCGCCCGAGTTCCGGCATATTCGCCACACGCAGTGGCCGAACACACGGTCGGCATGATCCTGTCGCTCAACCGGCGCATCACCCGCGCCTACAACAGGGTGCGTGAGGGGAACTTCGCGCTGGACGGATTGATGGGGTTCGTAATGCGAGGCCGAACGGTCGGCGTCGTCGGGACCGGGCAGATCGGCGCAGCAACCGCCGAGATCCTGCTCGGGTTCGGATGCCGGATTATCGCCAGTGATCCGTATCCGAGCGATGAGCTCCGATCCAAGGGTATTGAATACGTCGATCTGGACCGCGTCTTCACTGACGCCAGCATCATCACGCTTCATTGCCCGCTGACCCAGGATACGCAGCACATGATTGATCAGACGGCGATCGACAAGATGCAGCCTGGCGTGATGCTGATCAACACCAGCCGGGGCGGCTTGCTCGATACCCGCGCGGTCATCGAGGGGCTCAAGGACGGGAAAATCGGTCATCTTGGCATGGACGTCTACGAAGAGGAAGAGAACCTCTTCTTCCAGGATCTCTCGGACCGCGTCATTCAGGATGATGTTTTCGCCCGGCTGCTGACCTTCCCGAATGTGTTGATTACCGGCCATCAGGCGTTTTTCACTGAGGAAGCATTAACCACGATCGCCGAGACAACGCTGGAGAACATTTCCGCATTCGATCATGGACAGACGGTTCCAAACACCGTGACAAGCGCCCGGATCGTGTCGGGTTAGCGTCGGGCTCGACCCGCATCAGCAGAATAGCTGCTACCCTATGCATTGCAGATGAGAGCCTGAACATTCTGAATTGAGGGTGAGGCAGACGATGGGACACCTGCACGACCGCTACAACCTGACTCGGGTCATCAATCTCTCCGGTCCACTGACCGTCTACGGAACTGGACAGAGCAGCCCGGCTGTTGCTGAAGTCGCCGCGGAGGCGCTCCAGCAGGAGTGGATGATCGACGAGATCGCCCAGCGAGCCAGCGACATCATCGCCCGCTGGAGCGCTACAGACGCCGGAACGCTCACCGCATCAACCGCATCGGGGATCGCGCTGACATCCGCAGCCTGTATGACCGGCGCTGACCTGGGGCGCGTACGGCAATTGCCGGATACGTCATTTTTGAAGAACGAGATCGTCATTCAGCAGGGGCACTGTGTTGAATTCGGCGCTCCAATCGAGCAGATGATCCGGCTTTCCGGCGCGACGGTCCGCGAGATCGGAACGGTTAACAAGACGACGGTTGCTGATCTCGAACACGCGCTGACGGAGAAGACCGCGGCGGCGATGTTCGTGATTTCTCATCACACGGTGCAGTACGGGTTTATCGAACTGCGGCAATTCGTCGACATCTGCCATGCGCGAGGCGTCCCGGTGATCGTCGACGGCGCGGCGCAGGCGCATCAGATCGAGCGCATCGTTGACAGCGGGGCTGATCTCATTATCGTCAGCGGTCAGAAGTATCTCGACGCGCCGACATCCGGTATCGTCTGCGGACGCGGAGACCTGGTACGGGCCGTTGCAATGCAGAATCAGGGCATCGGTCGAGCCATGAAGGTCGGCAAGGAGGGGATGCTCGGCGCGATCGTCGCCCTGGAGGAGCGAATGGGGACCGATCTCGAACGCTGGGCGTCGCAGCAGCGCAAGAAGGCCGAGTACCTCGCCGGCAAGCTGGAAGGCATTCCCGCGGCGTCGATCTCTCTCGTGCCGGATCAGACCGGGCAGCCGATCACCCGGGTACGAATCGACATCGACGAACACGCTGCATCGATTACGGCGGAAGACGTTTGCCGGGATCTGGAAGCCGGGAATCCCTCGATACGACCGCGAGCCCA